>VMDJ01000039.1 GCA_008080925.1 Gammaproteobacteria bacterium | reverse complement strand
AGGCCTTAAAACACCTCAACTCAAATGGCCGAATGATTTATATGCTGAAGATAAAAAGCTTGGCGGTATTTTGATCGAAGTGAGTGGCGAAGCCACGGCGGGCGCTATGGCAGTGATTGGTGTGGGCATCAACATTGATCATCAAAGCTTAGATCAAGCGTCTATAGACCAACCGATCACCAGTTTGCGCGAACAGCAAGTGGCTGAAAGTCGCAATGTATTGGCAGCTCGACTTATATCTGCTGTGATTCGCATGGCAAAAGACTTTGAACAAACAGGCTTGAAAGGTTTTGTCGATCGCTGGCCAGAATTCGATGCTTTCAAGAATCGACGTGTGGCCTTAACCGGTCCTGGTATTGCGCATTACGGTATTTGTCGTGGTATCGCTGAAGATGGTGGGCTGCGTTTAGAAACAGATTCAGGTGAGCAAGTCTTTTATGGCGGCGAGCTCAGTCTTCGCTTAGGGTAGATAAATGGCGACCTTACTCATCGATCATGGCAATACCAACGTAAAGTTTGCACTGCTTGAAAATGGGCAAGTTAAATCCTGCCCGCGCCAAGGTGTTGAGCATTTAGTTGATGCGCTCGCACTCTCTGACGGAGATGTTTGGATGAGTTCGGTGGGTGATACGGTACTCCGAGAGCGCATTGCTGGGCAATGCGTGGGTATGGCGAGAACCTGTCATCGCATCAACATTGAACAACATACTGACAAGTTGACGACACGCTACGACATTCAGTCGATGGGAGTTGATCGCTGGTTGGTATTGCTTGGTTGTTATGAGCGAAACCTCTATCCCTGTGTCGTTGTCGACAGTGGCACCGCAACCACGATTGATCTGATGAACGCGCAGGGTGAGCACGAGGGCGGTTATATTTTGCCGGGTTTGTCACTGGCGCAATCAGCCTTGACGACAAATACCTGCATTCCGGAGCAGCCAGAGCTTGCCCAACAGGTTAAAATACCAATGAGCACTGCTGAGACGATGAATTTTTCGATGCCAGCTGCAACCGCAGCCTTAGCAGAGCAGTGCGCTTTAAGCTTGGCAAACAACGCGACGATTATTTTGACCGGTGGTGGTGCAACGGCACTATCAACACACATGTCGTCGCCGGTCATCCAAGCAGAATATTTAGTTTTTGAAGGATTAGCCGCGTTGGCTAACAAGTAAAATGCGCGTTATCGTTTTTGCCTTAGTGGCATTGAACATTGTGATTGCTGTTGTATTTGAGGTTTGGAAGAACCCAGGCATTACGACGAAGCAGCCGCCTGTAGATGTGGGCCAGCTACGCTTAGCTCATGAGCTACCAGCTGCCGTGCCAACTCCACTGCAAGCAAAACCTGAGAACATTATTCCGCCTGCTCCTGCTGTCGATAAAGCGGATGCTCCGTTGATTGCGGTACCCACTGAAGCGTCTGTCGTTCAGGTTGAGGTGGATAAGACTCAGCGTGCCGTTGAAACGCCAGCGCCTCAGGTAGAAGTAGTCGCAGAGCCCATCGTTGTACAAGCTGAGGTACAGCAACCGGTCGCTGAGGAGAAGGCACCTCAAACACAATCGGTCACAGAGCCGCAAAAAGTTACCCCTGTTGTTGAGCAAGCTGTTGTTGAGTCGACACCTGAAACATCGGTGGTTGAACCCGTGGCAGAAGCCGCAGCGGTTGAACCAGTGTGCTGGTTGAGCGAGGCCAAGTCAGATAAACAAGCCTTCGAATCTCTCAAGCTACCAGACAGTGTCAGCTTATTGAGTACCTCATCAACTGAGCTGAGCTTTATTGCTGGCTATAAAGTTATCGTGCCAGCTCAAGAATCCCGCGAGGCGGCGATCAAAGTGGTTGAGCAGCTCGCTGCTGGCGGCATCACCGATGTATGGCGTTTCCGTAAGGGCGAGATGGTCAATGCAATTTCACTTGGCATCTTCTCAAAGGAAGCAACGGCCTCTGAAGTCGCGACAAAAGCGAGTGCATTGGGCATTACAGCCGATGTGCTGCCACGAAATCGCACAAAAACCACCTGGACGGCTATTTTTAAAGGTAGCCCAGAGGCACAAGCTGAATTAGAAGCCTTACTTGGAAAGATTTCACAGGTGGGGTGCGAATAGGTTGCACCAGCCGCATCTCGGCACTAAAATGCGTCCCTCTTAGCCACTTTAGCTCAGTAGGTAGAGCAACTGACTTGTAATCAGTAGGTCACCAGTTCGATTCCGGTAAGTGGCTCCAAACATGCAGAAACCCATAATCCCGAGTAATTTCGTGGGTTATGGGTTTGTTGCTTATATAAGATGCTTAAATCTAATTTGAGCTTGTTTCTAGGAGTAAATAATGAGCGATCTTCCAGAACGTGATGGCGATGGCTATCTCTTAAACATGAATGAGTGGACCCCAGAGATCGGCCGCGCAATGGCTGAAGCTGACGGTGTTGAGCTGGATGATGCGAAGTGGTCTCAAATCGAAGCAGCACGTCAGTACTACGAAGATGAGAACGTTGTACCTGCGATTCGTAAGTTCGCAAAATACATCAAGATGGATCAGAAAGAAGTCTTCAAAATGTGGATGACAGGTCCTATGAAGCCAATCACCAAATACGGCGGCCTACCAAAGCCTACCGGTTGCGTGTAATCGCTGATCGATCCTGAAAAAGCCGCCGAAAGGCGGTTTTTTCTTGTCTAAACAATGCTTTTGGGCTGCTCGACGCTAGCTTTTCCGGTATTCTTGCGCCCTTATTTTTACCCCCTTTACACATCTTCGGAGCACCTTATGGGTTTCAAATGCGGCATCGTGGGCCTACCTAATGTGGGTAAGTCGACTTTATTTAATGCGCTGACCAAAGCGACTATCGCGGCGGAGAACTACCCATTCTGTACCATCGATCCAAACGTCGGCATGGTGCCTCTGCCTGATCCACGTTTAGACAAGCTCGCAGAAATTGTGAAACCGCAGCAAGTGCTACCAACTACCATGCAGTTCGTGGATATCGCTGGCCTCGTAGAAGGTGCATCTAAGGGCGAGGGTTTAGGTAACAAGTTTTTGGCCAACATCCGTGAGACCGATGCGATAGCTCAAGTTGTTCGTTGTTTTGAGAACGACGACATCATTCACGTTTCAGGCAAAGTTGATCCATTAGCTGACGTTGAGGTAATTAACACCGAGCTAGCCTTAGCGGATATGGAAACGGTCGAAAAAGCCCTGCAGCGTGCGACTAAGCAAGCAAAGACCAATGACAAAAAAGTCATTGCCTTTAAAGAGCTACTCGAGCGGGTTGCAGCGCAACTTAACGATGGCACGGCTGTGCGTCGTATGGGTTTGAGTGATGACGAGTTGGCTTCACTCAAAGAGCTGCATTTACTGACTATCAAGCGCACCTTATATATCGCTAACGTGAATGAAGATGGGTTTGAGAACAATCCCCACCTCGATGCGATTCGACAATATGCCGAAGATGAAGGCGCACAAGTGGTACCTGTCTGTGCAGCCATCGAAGCGGAACTTGCGGTGATGGAAGAAGAAGATCGCACCGAATTCTTAGCGGAGATGGGCTTGGAAGAGCCAGGTCTGGATCGTGTGGTGCGTGCCGGGTATGCCTTACTTGATCTACAAACCTACTTCACCGCTGGTGTGAAAGAAGTGCGCGCATGGACTGTGCGTGTGGGAGCGACAGCACCGCAGGCGGCGGGTGTGATTCATACCGATTTTGAGCGCGGCTTTATCCGTGCAGAGGTCACCGCGTATGACGATTTTGTGGCGCACAAGGGCGAACAGGGCGCCAAAGAGGCAGGAAAACTGCGCTTAGAAGGTAAGGAATACATCGTAAAAGACGGCGATGTGATGCATTTCCGCTTCAACGTCTGAGCCCCGATAAATTGACACAGCGCGGGGTTTAGCCTATATTCTCGCGCCTTCTGGCAAGGTAGCTCAGTTGGTTAGAGCACCGCACTCATAATGCGGGGGTCGGCAGTTCAAATCTGCCCCTTGCTACCAGACAAATCC
>VMDJ01000123.1 GCA_008080925.1 Gammaproteobacteria bacterium | reverse complement strand
GTGCGGCGATATCGGTTGCTACCAATACTTTCAGTTCACCAGTGGCAAAACCTTCTATTGCTTTGGCACGAGCCGCGGGGTTTTTATTGCCATGCATCGCTACCGATGGCACGCCAGACTTACCTAGGTAGTAAGCCAAACGATTGGCTGCGTGCTTAGTACGAATGAACACCAAGATGCGGGTCCACTCATTTTGCTCAACCAAGTGCGCAAGCAACTCTGTTTTACGGCGCTTATCAACAAGATAAACATGCTGTGAGATTTCATCGACATTGATCTCTGGACCTGCAATCTCGACCACCTCAGGTGATTTCAATAACTTATCCGATAACGTTTTGACCGCCTCGTTCATGGTGCCGGCAAAGATCATGTTTTGGCGCTGCTCTGGCAACAAAGCGAGCACTTTATCGACATCTTCCATAAAGCCCATATCGAGCATGCGATCCGCTTCATCAAGAACCAACATGTCAATGCTAGAAAGATCGATAGTTTGCTTATCTGCGTGATCGAGCAGTCGACCCGGGGTCGCTACCACCAGATCCACACCACGCTTCAGACGACCGATCTGTGGGCCAATACGAACACCACCAAAGACAACCGCCCAACGCAGTGATAGCTCACGGCATTGCTCTTTGATCTCTTCAGTGATTTGCGCGGCTAACTCACGCGTTGGCGTAAGAATCAGTGCGCGGAGGTTTGGTTTTTCATCCTCTTTATCCACCATCAAGCGATGCATGATCGGTAGCGTAAAGCTGCCGGTCTTACCTGGATCCACTTGGGTAGCAACCAGTACGTCTTTGCCGCCAAGGATGTGAGGGATTACTTGTTCTTGTGCTGGAGTTGGCTCTGTTGTGCCTTCTGCTTCCAATACACGCAATATATCGGCATTAAGGCCGAGCTGCTCAAAAGTCATTGTTTTCAGTTTCTCCGGGGTCTTCCTGCCACACACATGCGCGGGGCTACGGTCTGGGAAGAACTCGATTTTTATTGTGTCATTTCTTCGTTATATCGCTTGAATGCGTAACTAATCATCAATGCATTCAAGGCTAAGACACGGACCGTAATAGCGTCCTCATTTGCATTAAACCCAAAATTATCCGATTTGTCACCTACTTAGCGAACTTTATAATGTGCGCTGTTTTAGTATCGGATGACACCATGTCGGAACCTGTCTACATTTTTGAACTCTCTGAGAGCACCTTCGATAGCTCTGCCCTACAAAATTCCCATCAGATCCCTGTTTTAGCCTTATTTATGGGCGTGTGGTCTGGCCCCTGTATTGCCACCTCTGATCGGATTGCAGATCTAGCGCAAGAATTTGCGGGTAAGTTCATTTTTGCCAAGATCGACATCGATGAGCAGCAAGGCCTGCGTGATCGCTACAACATAGAGAATGTTCCCACCCTGGTTGTTCTACACAATGGCGAAGAGGTTCACCGTGAAGTCGGTGAACTGCAAGTGGCTGACCTACGTACGCTGCTTAAACAGTATGGCATTTATCGCCAGTCAGATGATCTGCGTGAGCAAGCACGCGCTGAGCATATGGCAGGCAATACCCAGCAAGCGATTTTATTACTCACGCAAGCCATCCAAAGCGACCCAAGCAATGTGCGTGTTGCTTTAGACATGGTGCAGATCTTTTTAGATATTGAGGAATGGGAGCAAGCCAAAGGTTTGTTTGCTCGCTTACCCGATAAGGTGAAACAGGATGGCTTAGGACAAAGTATCGTCAACCAACTGCGCTTTGTTGATCTAGCCGAAACAACTGCAGGCATTGAATCGCTCAGTCAACAGGTGATTAGCGAGCCTGATAACTGGCAAGCACACTTTGACTTAGCGCTATGCTTGTTAGCACGCTTAAACAGCGATGAGGCAGTTGAGCATTTGTTTACGATTCAAGAAAAAGCACCGGACTTTCGCGAAGGTGCAGCACGCGAGCTGATTGGTCTGTTGGCGAACATGTGGGCCGAAGGTTCACCGGATGCTGCCAAGCAATTAAGGCAACGCTTAGCCAATATGACCGCAAGCTAAGAGCATAAAAAAACCGAGGCGGTTGCCTCGGTTTTTTTGTTTTGGCTACGCTTAGCTTGCTTTACCTTGGTAATCCGCAATACCAGGATTACTCATTACGCCGATCAATTCAGGATCGTTGATCTTTGGCAAGCGCAGAACGTTATCTTTGCTCTTGTTTGCCAAGATATAGTCACGTACCACATCCCACATCAGACGACCTTCTGGCGTGCGGTTAACAGTTGCCCAACCAGAAACCTTGTACTTGGTCTTCGCATCCAGCTTACGACCGTCATCCAACACGATATTAGTAATACGCTCACCGAGCTTCTTACTTGGGTCGATGGTGTAATCCAAGCCACCCACGCGCACCATGTCACCACCTGACTGTAGGTATGGATCTGGGTCGAACAGGTTGTCCGCAACGCCTTCGAGCATGTTGTGAATCTCTTCACCGGTCATCTCGCTGACATAGGTCTCAGCGTAGGTCATTGAGCACTGGGTCATCACGTCTTCCATGGTGATCCAGTCACCTTTAAGGGTTGAAGTACCCCAACGCACACCGGCTGATAGCGCGATATCCGCTTTGTGCTCCCAGCGTAATGCGTTACACAACACTTGGTCCCAAGTGCCCATGAAATTACCGCGACGGTAGAGCAGGCGGTCAGCAATCGCGAGCTTCTCAGACAAGATCTCTTCGTAGGTTTTACCTAAACGGTCTTTGCTGTAGAAAGAATCTGAGCGACGTGACTCAACGATGTTCTCGTCGTACTTCGTTGAACGCATTTGCTTCAAGTAAGCCGCCATCTCTTTATCTTCTGGTAACCAGTCTGAGATAACTGGCAACATGTTGTAGGTCATATTCTTGATTTGGCCATCGGCGATATCAAAGTCCATCACACCAACGTATTTACCGTTAGAGCCAGCGTTAGTGACCCAACACTCACCACCATCAACATTCTTCACTTTAATAGGCTTTGGCATACCGTCGTGAGTGTGTCCACCGAAGACAGCATTCAGGCCAGGCACACGCTCGGCCATTTTGATATCAACGTCCATACCGTTGTGAGACAACAAAACGACCGCATCTGGACTTTCGTTTTCACGAATTGATGCCACCAAATCTTTCATGTCGTCTTCACGCAAACCGAATGACCAGTCAGGGAAGAACTCTTGAGGGTTGGCATTTGCAGTACGAGGGAAAGCTTGACCAACGATCGCGATACGCGCGCCATTGATCTCTTTGATCACATAAGGCTGGAAGGCATGGCCAGTGTCTTCGTTAAACAGACCACGGCCATCGTATTTTTCGACCAGTGCTGGGTATTCATCACCAAAGAGCGAGTCAGGCTTTACACGAACGTTCTGGCCAATGAAGTCACCCTTGAACAAGGCCACGTTAGAGAGGACTTCATCTTCTTTATAAGTGAATTCCCAGTGACCCACCATGACATCCAAACCGAGGATATTAGACGCCTCAACCATATCGACACCACGTGTCCACAATGAGGTGCCTGAACCTTGCCATAAGTCGCCCCCATCAATGGTCAAGGTATTGTCTTTGCCGCCTGCTTGGTCACGCAGACGATCGAGCAAGGTTTTAACGTGAGCAAAACCACCCGTGCGACCGTATTTCAGAGCTGCGTTATCAAAATCGAGGTAGGTGTACGCATAAGACTCAGGCGTATTTGGCTCTAAACCCATTTCCTTGAGTAGCTTTTTACCCACAACGTGTGGCGGACGAGCGTAAGCATCACCCACACCTAAGTTGACGTTTGGCTCGCGGAAATACACAGGGAGCAATTGGCCGTGAACGTCAGTGATGTGTAGGAGACGAACATTACCTTTCATCGGTAGGTCATAAAAACCGTCTGGCGCTTTTGAACCCGCAAAGGCTTGATTAGCCGCAAAAGGGGCTGCAGTCGCTGCTGCGCCAATACCCATGAGTTTGAGAAAATCACGACGGTCGATTTTTTGAGTCATGCT
>VMDJ01000152.1 GCA_008080925.1 Gammaproteobacteria bacterium | reverse complement strand
TCGTGAATTCTTGAGTGAAGGATGGAACAAGATCAACATAGGGATCAACAAACCCGCCAAGATCCAACCACCCCAGAATAGCTGGGTGTAGATTCCGCCATTCATCAAAATGAAGGCTTCATATGAATGGTTCTCGGTGCCATACAAATTGGTCAGGTGATAAACCATCACAAAATAGAAGATTGCTGCAGTAAACACACCCAACAACGAACGTAGACGAGAGAAGATCTTATCGCCCAACTCACGACCATCCGCATTGAAGGTAAACATCAACATCAGCATGTAAAAAGCTAAACCGTAAGCGAAAGACATGATGATGAACATTGGCGCCATCAGAGCTGCGTCGTAACCCTGACGTGCAACGATGAAGCCAAAGATAGAACCGGTACCGGTAGTCAGAATCAAACGCCATACAAACGCGACCAAACCAACCTTCGATGAATGTTGATTCGCTTTACGCTCCATCATGGTGAATAGATAAACTGCAACCACACCTAGGAAGCCTACATACAACAAGACGTTCCAAGCGAAGATCGATTTAAAGTTGTATTGGGTCATTGCCACGATCAAGCGTGCAGGCTGACCAAGGTCGAGAACCAACACTAACAAGCCACCAACCAACAAGGTGATCGCCATCAAGCCTGAAAGACGAGCTAGAGGCTTGTAAGGTTTTTTAGCAAAAACAGAACCGATAGACGCGACGTTAAGCGCACCAGAGGCTGCCACGATCAAGAAGATCGCAAATACGTGAGGCAGACCCCAAACCACTTGGTTATTCATGCCAGTCACCCAGTGACCTTCATGCTCCATGTAGAGAGTTGCCAAACCAGCTACACCAATAATGGCACCGATAACCGCCAAGATACCCCAGTAACGCGTACTGCTGATGCCCCACTCGGTAAAAGTCATTTTCTTCATGTGTCTCGTAACCCCAGTGCTTAGATGCCGCTGTAGCGAACACCAGTGTTCAATTTCAAATCTGCGCGCAGCTGCGTTGTTTGAGCTTTCGCCAACGCTTGTGACACAGCACTATTTGGATCTTTCAGATCACCAAACACGATAGCTTCGTGCTTACAGGCATCCTGACATGCGGTTGTAGTACCGCCGTTATCCAAACGATGGACACAGAAATTACAGCTCTCAACACAACCCTTACCGCGAGGTGCAGCAGTTGGCTTGAACTGAACATTTTCGTGAATAAATGAACGTGCTTTGTATGGGCACGCCATCATGCAATAGCGACAACCGATACACGCGTGACGGTCAACCATCACGATACCGTCAGCGCGACGGAATGAAGCGGTCGTTGGGCAAACATCAACGCAAGGTGGATGTTCACAATGCTGACACATCATAGGCAAGTTAGAGACTTTGCCAGTGAGGTTGTCTTGAATCTTTACAGAACGAATCCAACGAGGACGTTGCTTATCCCACGCCTCATCTGATGCGCCTTCTGGCTTAACCAGCATGTCCAGACCATTCTCTGAATCACAGGCATTCACACAATCGGTACACCCATCAGCGCACTTGCTTGTGTCAATCAACATGCCATAACGAACAGCATCAGTTACCGCCTCTTTACGAGGAGCAGCATCAGCCATGCTGTGCAAGAAAACACCTGGCGCTACCACTGTGGCTGCCGCTGCTTTAGAAGCAACGGATAAGAATTCACGACGTTTTTGATCAATCATTTCCGACATGATTATTTCTCCGCCTGCGGAACAGTCGAGTGACAGCTGAAGCAACTCATCGTAGTTCCGGTGTACTGGTGACAATCAGCACAAAACTGACCTTCAGCATTCACAGGAATGAACTTACCGGCATCATCCTTGTTTGCGTGGCAATCAACACAACCCGCTAAATCATTGTCCGTGTGGCGAATACCTTCACGAACCGTGATATCACGCTGATGCTTAATCAATTCAAAGTGATTGCGACGCATGAAAGAAGTAGGTGCAACACATGCATCACTCTTATCAGCTTTATAACCTAGAGAATGACCATCATCTTTTTTAGCATGAGCGGTCACACCGAAACTGAGCAGAACTGCTACAGCAAATAAGATCAGGCTGGTGCCAATTTTCTTCATGTCTTTATCTGCGCTAAGCGTTTACAGAGAACAAAAACATCAAGCCACCCGAAGGTGGCTCAACCGTCTTAGGGAATTACTCACCTAAGCCCATTTTGATGTAACCGGTAGGACATACATCTGAACAGATGTGACAACCGATACAACGATCGTAGTTGGTATCTACGTAACGACCCGTAGTCGCGTCTGACTTGTTTACACGGAATACCGCGTCTTGAGGACAGAAGATAACGCAGTTGTCACACTCGAAACACAAGCCACAGCTCATGCAACGACCTGACTCTTCTGCCGCCTGCTCTTCAGTCAAACCAATCAAACGCTCATGGAAGTGACCTAGTACGTCATTTGCACTTGGGACTTCTTCATTACGAACAACACGTGGAGTGAAGTCGAAGTGACCCAAGAAGAGTTCATCATGAGGGATGATCTCTGCAAAAGAACGGTCTTCATAGTTGTGAACTGCATAGTTAGCATCACAAGAACCACGCTGTTCGCCTGAAGGATCGTACTGTTCAGGAGCATGACCAGTTTCAACCAACTTCTTATCTAGATTGAAGTGGTGCACATCAACCTTAGGACGCTTCTTGTGCTCTTTCTGGTTTACGTACTCGTCAATGGTGTCAGCTGCGATAGCCGCTTGACCAATTGCAGTGGTCAACAGGTGCGGACGAATGATGTCGCCAGCAACAAAGTGACCTGGCTTATTCGGTACCTGATAGAAACCATCAGAATCCATCAGACCGCGACCGTTATCGAGTTCTTCGATACCCGTCATATCACCGCCCTGACCGATTGCAGACACAATCAAATCAGCTTCAATGCGTTGCTCAGTACCTTCAACTGGAGTCGGACGACCGCCTTCCATAGTACATTTCGCTACGATCAGTGCTGTTGCTCGACCATCATCACCCTTTTCAATACCAACAGGCATAACTTCGTCAAGAATGGTTACACCTTCGTGCAGCGCATCATGAACCTCGTGCTCTGCAGCTGTCATGTTGTCTTTAGGGAACAATGAAGTCAGTGTTACTTCTGCACCTTGAGCAGCAGCAGTAATTGCGCTGTCATGTGCGATGAAACCATCGTTAACAACCAACTCAGGACGATCAGTTGGGTTGGTGTGTTCAATGTGTCCCAAACGACGCGCAACTGAAACAACGTCGATAGAGGTATCACCACCGCCTACACAAACAACTTTGTCTGCGGTGACTTTCATACGGCCTTCGTTGAACGCCTTCAAGAATGCAACACCAGATACACAGTTAGGTGTGCCTTCCCACTCGTCAAGGAACAAGCCGCGACCAGTCCAACAACCAACAGTCCAAAGAATCGCATCAAAATCTTTTTCGAGATCAGCAACTGATACGTCTTTACCAACGCGAACGCCACACTTAACGTCAACATCGCCCATATCAACGATACGCTGAATTTCACCAGCCAACTTGTCACGTGGAATACGGTAGTTAGGAATACCGTAACGCATCATGCCGCCAAGCTCTGGCTGTGATTCAAAAATAGTGACTGCGTGACCTTTGCGGCGCAACTGGTAAGCACCAGACATACCTGCAGGACCACCACCAACGATTGCGATCTTCTTACCAGTGCTTGGGCCTGCTTCAAAGCCGAAGCCATTCTCAAGTGCATTATCACCAATCCACTGCTCAACTGAGTTGATACCAACAAAGTCTTCCACTTCGTTACGATTACAACCATCCTGGCAAGGCGCTGGACATACACGACCCATCATTGATGGGAATGGGTTTGCATCAGTAGAACGACGGAATGCGTACTCACCCATGCTCATGTCGCCTACTGGCTTCTCTTGACCACGAACGATTGCCAACCAGCCACGGATATCCTCACCAGAAGGACAAGAACCTTGGCAAGGTGGAGTTTTGTGAATGTAAGTTGGGC
>VMDJ01000028.1 GCA_008080925.1 Gammaproteobacteria bacterium | reverse complement strand
TACACCATCAGGTAATCATCGTTTCACGCTAAGCGAGATGATCGATAAGAAAGGACACAAGGTTGACGAAGCCAAAGGTGACGGTTGGGTGGTGCGTACTCGCTTACCACTCGGCACTGATCGAATGGGATTGGTGGCTCGCTTCGTCGATTAAATCTTAGTGGTTTAAGATCTGTTCTAAGAACTGCTGGGTGCGATCGACCTGTGGATTGCTAAAGAAGGCTTCTGGCTCGTTCTCTTCCACAATCTCACCGCCATCCATAAAGATCACACGGTCCGCGACTTTCTTCGCAAAGCCCATTTCGTGGGTGACGCAGAGCATTGTCATACCCTCTTGTGCCAGCTCTATCATTACGTCCAGCACTTCTTTTATCATCTCGGGGTCGAGAGCTGATGTCGGCTCATCAAACAACATGATGTTTGGATTCATGCAGAGTGAACGTGCAATCGCCACACGTTGCTGCTGACCGCCAGAGAGTTGACCTGGGTATTTGTTAGCTTGATCAGGGATCTTTACGCGCTCGAGGTATTTCATCGCGATCTCTTCTGCTTCAGCTTTTGGCTTCTTCTGTACCCAGATAGGACCTAAGGTAAGGTTTTCGAGAATCGTTAGGTGAGGGAAAAGGTTGAAGTGTTGGAATACCATGCCCACGTCCTTACGGATCGTTTCGATGTTTTTCACATCCTCGATCATCTCAACACCATCAACAACCAAAGAGCCTTCTTGGAACTCTTCTAAGCGATTAATGCAGCGAATCATAGTCGACTTGCCTGAGCCTGATGGACCACAGATAACAATACGTTCGCCTTTCTTTACGCGCAGATTGATATCACGCAGCACGTGAAAGTTGCCATACCACTTATTTAGGTTTTCGATAACGATGACATCTTCAGTATTAGAGTTGGATGAGATGGCTGTCATGGTTAGTCTCTCTTATCAGTGTTCATTGTGCGTTCGATGCGGCTCGCTAATAACGACATGCCGAAACAGCTTCCCCAGAAAACGAGGAAGACAAATAGATAGCCCTCAAGGGCGTGACCACCTAACCAGTAGGAGTTAGATAGCGCAGTTTGTAAGGTTTGTACCACTTCGGGAATGCCGATGATCAATAAGAAAGTGGTGTTCTTAAATAGCATGACGAAGGTTGCCAAAATGTTTGGCATGGAGATCTTAATGACCTGGGGCAAGATGATCAGCATGATCTTTTGCCAATAACCTAAGCCAATTGAATCAGCTGCTTCGTACTGGCCTTTAGGAACAGCTTGGACCCCGCCGCGGAATACTTCTGCCATATAACCTGACATAAAGAAGATCAGCACGAGCCAAACTCGAATGAGTTTGTCGACATTAGTGCCTTCTGCGAAGAACAGTGGCAGCATGACTGATCCCATGAAGAATAGCGATAGTACGGGAACGCCACGGAAGAACTCAATAAAGGTGACAGAGACAGATCGAATAAACGGCATGTCTGAGCGACGACCGAGTGCCCAAAGGAAGCTGAATGGGAAGGCCACAACAATGCTTGCTGTAGCCATAAAGACATTCAAGCTAAAGCCGCCCCAGAGGTCGGTGCTCACCATCTCTAAGCCCAATAGGCGACCATCTAAAAGGGCAATGCCGACAACAGGAAGCAGCAACCAAGCAGCGATAGATGTTTTTAAGCGAATTGATTTTGGCAAAGTGAAAGAACCGATGATCACCAAGATCAGTAACACGATGGTGAGGTTAATGCGCCAGACTTCTTCAGGTGGGTAAGTGCCATAGAAGAATTGATAAGACCATGCGTTAACAAAGACCCAGCAAGCCCCATCATTTACACAAGCCGCTTCTGTTTCGCCTTTAAAGTTTGCTGAGAGGAAGGCCCAATCAATCAGTAAGGGAATGTAATACGCCAGAAAACTGATGAATGCGATGGTCACAACCGCATTGGGAATGGATGAAAATAAATTATCTCGTAGCCAAGCGATTAAGCCGACGCTTTTGACCGGTGCTGAGCGAGGTGAGCTAGGTTGAAATTCTTTCATCATGCTCTCCTATCGGCTGACCAGTGACACAGCACTGTTAAAGCGGTTCATCAAAAATGAGATCACCATATTTACAATGAAGTAAACAATGATGGTCATGAAAATTGTTTCGATGGCTTGGCCGGTTTGATTCAGTGCCGTACCGACGAAGACATTAAATAAGTCAGGGTAGCCAATCGCTGCAGCAAGTGTCGAGTTCTTAACCAGTGATTGATATTCAGAGTTAAGCAAAGGAACAATCACACGCATCGCTTGTGGCACGATGATCAGTGACATGATTTTATTTTCACGTAGCCCTAAGCTGCGAGCGGCTTCAGTTTGTCCGCGTGGTATTGATTGAATACCAGCACGAACAGCTTCTGCGATAAAGGCACCGGTATAGACGGATAATGCGATCGAGAGCGCCATCAGCTCAGGGATAACCGTCACGCCACCAAAGTAATTGAATCCTTTTAGGGCGGGATAGTCGACGGTGAAGGGAAACCCAGTTAATGCCGCAGCCATCAGTGGTGCGAAAATAATCAGTGCAAGGCTGGCTTTTAAAACAGGGAATTGCTCGCCAGTGATTTCTTGGCGTTTTTTCGCCCAGCGTCTAAGGTAAAAAACACCCCCAATAGCCAGAGCTAATACTGTCCATACTACCCAAGCTAAATCGCCACCAACTAACTTTGGAAAATAGAGGCCGCGAACATTAAGAAAGACGGCTTCACCAAGGCTAAGGCTTTGACGTGCGCTAGGTAGCGATGAAAGGACCGCAAAGTACCAAAAGAACACTTGTAGCAATAACGGGATATTGCGAAAGATCTCGACGTAAACAACTGCAAGCTTTCGGATAAGCCAATTGTGTGAGAAATAAGCGACGCCGAAAATAAAGCCAAATAGCGTGGCAAAAAAGATACCTATAACAGATACCAGTATGGTGTTTAAAAAGCCGACAACAAAAATACGCGCATAGGTGTCAGTGGATTCGAACGATATCAACGACATTAAAACGTCGTAACCCGCAGCGGCATCGAGGAAAGCAAAACCGGTCTTAATGCCCGTCGCTTCCATATTGTCTAGCGTGTTACCGATAACGGTAACAAAGAAATACAGCAGGCCTGCAACAAGTGCTACCTGATAAAAGAGTCCACGAATACGTGGGTTATTGTAAAAGGCGGTCGAGGTGGCATCAGATGATGCTTTCCGGTTAGCCGATTTTACTTCTTCAATGGTTTTCTCATTGAACATCCAATGGAACCTTTTCGATGTCTTTTACGTAGAAAGGGGCACTTGTGTGCCCCTTACATTCAAGTTAAATGCTTATTAACGCATTGCTGGCGCATACAGGATGCCGCCATTACGCCAAGAGGCATTTAAACCGCGCTCAAGCTTCAATGGCGAGCCCATGCCCACGTTGCGCTCGAAAGACTCTGAGTAGTTACCTACTTGAGTAACGATTTGGTATGCCCAATCTGCACCTAAGCCTAGGTTTGCACCAAGCTCACCCTCTGCACCGAGAAGACGCTTGTTCGCTGGGTTGCCATTAGCTTTTTTGTCAGCTGCATTGGCTGCGGTAACGCCTTGCTCTTCGGCTTCGATCATTGCGTTCAATGACCACTTAACAATGTTGAACCATTGATCATCACCTTGTCGAACGACAGGGCCAAGTGGCTCTTTAGAGATAACCTCTGGCAGGATGATTGCATTGCCTGGATTCGCTAAACCAATGCGAAGTGCAGCAAGCTGTGAACCATCAGAGGTCAAGAAGTCACAACGACCTGATTCGAAACCTGCTCGAGTTTGATCGGATGTATCAAAAGTGACTGCTTTGTATGACATCTTGTTTTCACGGAAGTAATCCGCAATCGCAAGCTCTGTTGAAGTGCCTGCTTGAATACATGCGTTTGCACCATCAAGTTCTTTAGCGCTTTTAACACCTAAGTTTTTCATCACCATGAATGAAGCACCGTCGTAGTAGTTGGTACCAGCAAAGTTGATGCCCAGTGAGGTGTCACGGGTATGTGTCCATG
>VMDJ01000013.1 GCA_008080925.1 Gammaproteobacteria bacterium | reverse complement strand
GCGAAACGTTGTGTAACAACGCAGCGTGATCAATCGTGGCCCATGCGTTGCTCAGTGGCATGCTGCTTAGTAGTCCATCTCTTCGTAGACATCACGTGCGAAGTTATCAAAGCGCGTGAACTGACCCTGGAAGGTCAGGTTAACTGTACCGATAGGACCATTACGTTGCTTAGCAATGATGATCTCGGCTTTACCTTTATCCGGTGAGTCTTCGTTATAAACCTCATCGCGATAGATAAACACGATCAAGTCAGCATCTTGTTCTATCGCGCCCGATTCACGAAGATCTGACATAACAGGACGTTTATTCGGACGTTGCTCAAGCGAACGGTTAAGCTGCGATAGCGCAACCACTGGGCAATTTAATTCTTTAGCTAAGGCTTTTAAGCCACGCGAGATTGCCGAGATCTCGTTAACACGGTTATCACCCGCTTCTGGCGCACGCATTAACTGCAAATAGTCGACCATGACCATACCTAACTGGCCATGCTCCTTTTGCAAACGACGACAACGCGCACGAATCTCGTTAGGTGTCAGTGCTGCGGAATCATCAATAAAGATTTTCGCTTGGCTAAGTATATTGACCGCTGAGGTCACACGCGGCCAATCGTCATCTTCCAACTTACCTGAGCGCACGGCTTGCTGATTAATACGACCAAGCGATGAAATCATACGCATGGTCAGTGCTTCTGCTGGCATCTCCATTGAGAAAATGGCCACCGGCACGCCCGCACCAATCGCAACATTTTCACACATGTTCATCGCAAAGGTGGTCTTACCCATCGATGGGCGACCTGCCACGATAACCAGATCAGCTTTCTGTAAACCTGAAGTGCGACCGTCGAAGTCACTAAAGCCCGAGGAAACACCCGTGAGGGCATCGTCACTGTTAAATAACTCATCAATCTTATCGACCGTTTTAGTTAACAAGGCCTGAATGTCTTGAAAGCCTTGACGACCTTTATCTTTTTGCTCAGCAATCTTGAAGACTTCGGTCTCGGCTTGATCAAGCAAGTCATCCACCGGACGCCCTTCAGGACGGTAGCCGCTATCTGCAATCTTGTTACCGACTTTGATTAACTGGCGCATCACCGATTGCTCACGCACGATTCGCGCATAAGCCGGCACATTCGATGCGGTCGGTGTTTCGTTTGCCAACATGCCAAGATAAGGCATGCCGCCGACATCATTCAGCTCTGCACGACGCTCCAACTCTTCGGCAATCGTCACCACATCCAGGGGTTGATCCGCCTCTGAAAGTGCGCGCATAGCTTTAAAGATTAATTGATGTTCGCGACGATAAAAGTCTTCACTAGAAATCTTGTCAGAGATCTCATTCCACGCCTCTGAGTTGAGCATCAAACCACCCAAAACAGACTGCTCGCCTTGCACAGAATGCGGCGGCACTCGAAGCGTTTCAAGCGCTTGATCTACCGGCATTGAGACGGTGTTTTCGCTGTAATCTTCGTAAGAGGCGGGAGGGTTTAGTTCGTCTGACATCACTGCATTAAAACATAAAAGCCGCTGAGACTGATCAGCAAATCGATCGGTCAAACAGCGGCCACAAAAACACCCCAGCAAGCAGCTTGCTAGGGTGTTCTTTTAGGTAATCAGCGAGGCTGATTACTCAGCAACAACAGTAACTTTTACAGTTGCGTCTACGTCGGTGTGCAAGTGAATTGCGAACTCAAATTCGCCAACTTCACGAATCGCACCTTCAGGCATACGCACTTCAGCACGTGTTACCTCAACACCTGCTGCTGCAGTGACTGCATCAGCAATGTCGCTAGTACCGACTGAACCGAACAACTTACCCTCGTCACCTGCTTGGTGAGCGATTGTCACACCGTCGATCGCTTCGATAGCTGCCTTACGTGACTCAGCTGCCGCTAGCTTTTCAGCTGCTTGCTTCTCGAGCTCTGCACGACGCGCTTCAAATTCAGCAACGTTTGCGTTGCTTGCAAAAACTGCCTTGCCCTGCGGGATCAAGAAGTTACGAGCGTAACCAGACTTGACGGTAACCTTGTCACCCAATGCACCAACGTTTGCTACTTTTTCTAGAAGAATTACTTCCATCTTTCTAACCCCGATTAAAGGTAATGTGGAGCCGTGTTATCACGAACTCACTGAGCCGAAGGTTGTCCTTCATCCAACTCAATCTTTCGATTGAATCTTTGCTCGAAAATTTAACCATCCGTCTGCAAACCCTGCGGCAGCTATTGCTGTAACGCTATACGGTAAGCCGACGAACAACACAAAGTACAAGCCGTAAATCCAGCCTCGCTTTGATTCACCTTTTTGATGAACCCAAGCATGAGCCACACTCAAACCTTGCAGCAAAAACAAGGTGGTCCCTACCAGGTACAACTGCCCTAACAGCGTTGGACCTTGGTCACTCAGCAGCGATGGCAACAATGTGATTGGAACCAACCAGAGCCACACTCGACTCACAGCAAACGCACGAAACGCTTGTCCAAACTCATTTGTTTGATTCAGCTTGGCTTGCATCCACAGCGCGATAAACACTGCTACGCTCGACGAGCTCAACCAACTTGCCGCAACACCACCAGGCATCCAACCGGCAATGGCTGTCGCCAATGCTTGCTGATCTGCTTCTGGCACTACCGCTGTATCAAACTGAAGCTTCATGTATTCAGTTATCAAGCCATCCCAATACGCATTGGGATCACCTAACAGTAGATATTGCGCAACAACCAAGCCAATTGCCGCCATGGCAAGAATCTCGATTGTTTTGCTGAGTGATCGACTCTGCCCTAACAGCAAACCCGAACCCCATGCTGGCAACCATAGAACTAAGCCCATGATGGCCATTGCGAGTGGCATGTTAAATATCAAGCCACCCAAACCAGCGATCGCAAACCCTGCTGATAAAACAACTACAAGACCTTCTCTTGCGCCGTTTCTCAGCGTGGCCAAGACCACCAGCGCTGCACTGATCAACGCCATCGGCGTGATCATCAGAGCCAACATACCCGACACGGTGGTCGCCATGATGGCCTGAGTGCGTCCCTTCATCACCCAAGCGATTAGGGCTTTCATACAACTACTCGGTAAAACCGAACGGATGTCGCTTTAAACGACACCACACTCACCAGCCGATTAATGGCTGTCTGAGTAAGGCAACAACGCCAAGAAGCGCGCACGCTTCACAGCAGTAGCCAACTGACGTTGGTACTTAGCACTGGTGCCAGTAATACGACTAGGAACAATCTTGCCGGTTTCGGTGATGTTCTGGCGCAAGGTGTTTAGATCTTTGTAATCGATCTCGATACCTTCAGACGCGAAACGACAACCTTTACGACGACGGAAAAAACGTGACATCGAACTCTCTCCTTAATTAGCTAGCTGCAGCTTCAGGTGCATCTTTCTTGTCGTCTTCTTTGATCAAAGGCGACGCCTCAGTAACCGCTTCATCACGGCGGATAACCAAGTTACGGATGACCGCATCATTGAAGCGGAACAAGGTTTCAAGTTCAGTTAAAGCTTCACCAGTCGCTTCAACGTTCATCAACACGTAGTGTGCTTTGTGAACTTTATTAATTGGGTAAGCCAACTGGCGACGACCCCAATCTTCTAGACGGTGAATTTTACCGCCGGCAGTTTCAATTACCGACTTGTAGCGGTCTACCATTGCTGGCACCTGCTCACTCTGGTCAGGGTGGACCAGGAACACGATTTCGTAATGACGCATTGTAGCTCCTTACGGGTTAAAGCCTCCCACACTGTGTGGTGAAGCAAGGAGTGCCGACCCAGAGGACCGACGAGAGCGCGCGATTCTAGAGAAACGCCTTATAAAATGCAAGCTTAGCGGCGCTGACGAACCGCTTCGTAGAGCGTGACGCCAGTTGCGACCGACACATTCAGACTTTCAACCTGCCCCTGCATGGGTAAACGCACCAATTGGTCGCATTGTTCGGCCGTCAGGCGTCGCATACCCTCACCTTCCGCGCCCATTACCAGCGCTAGCGCCCCGGTCAAATCCGCTTGGTAGAGCTCGAGATCAGTCTCACCTGTTGTGCCGACCACAAAAATACGAAAATCATCCTGCAGATGTCGCAAAGTCCGCGCCAGA
>VMDJ01000074.1 GCA_008080925.1 Gammaproteobacteria bacterium | reverse complement strand
TTAGTAGCTACCTTCTTTTTAGCTGCCTTTTTGACTGCCATACTCCCCTCCACGCGTTAAGAGTTTGATAAGTTAATTGGAAGTATATGCAACGATAATTAAATTACTAGCAAATGCAACAGTTTATTTTTGCTAAGTAGCTTGATGCATAAGCAATTTTTGATAAACCTTAAAGCTGTTTGTGCGATGTCTTAACGTTTAAAAAAGAATTAAGCGTGTTATAAAAAGTTATGCAAGGTTAATAACTTATAAACTGCTAGTTACGTTTACTTAGGTTTTTATGCGGTGAAACGAATTTTTATACAAGGTTATACGTTATTAAAAATGTATCACGCTATCTAATGAAACGTCCCAAGGCTTTACATCAAGCGCATCAACGCGCTGAAAATGATGACCTAATCCTATTAATTCTGGCCCAAAAAAATTTTTTCGAAAAAGTCGAAAATTGAAGCTTCGATCGTAAAAACCACCACCCATACCCAATCGATGACCTTGATCATCGAATGCCAACAAAGGTGTTAACACGATGTTTAAGTGTTGTGCTTTGATGCATGTAGATGGTTTGTATAAAGGTTCAAGTATGTTGAAACGATTACGCGTCATACAAGTGTTAGGTGACCATGGTGCAAACCATAAGCGACCTTTAAAGAAAGGATGTAACACCGGTAAGTAACATTGCTTACCTAAGCTGTAGGCATGTTCAAGGATGGGTAAGGCATCGATCTCTCCACGAGTCCCGGTATAGCCGGCAATATGTTGTGCATTGCGATACTGAGGTAGCGATATAACGCGTTCAAAGATGACATGGTTAGCGATATCGCGTTGTTCGGCGCTTAACGCTTGGCGTTGTTGCTTTATCTGGCGGCGAAGAGCAGGGATATCGGTCATACAAAACCTATGAAAGAGAAAAGGCGCCCCGCTTGTGCCGGTGTAGACCGTGGGCCTTGAACCATAAGGTTCAAGTGGGGCCGACACGGGGCTTTAGGCTTTCCGCTCATGGCGGACATGCACACCGCATTCCGAAGACCGACCCCGAGGTGCTGTAAGCATCGGCTCAAGGGGTTTTCTGGTCTGCTGTCGAACACAGCAGGGCGCTTACGTGAAGGCTAATGCCCAACGCGAGGGAGTACAAGCGAGAGTGTTAGGGTTTTACAGCTCGAGTTGAGCTGAATCATTCAGCGCGATCTCAATACGCTCACGCAAATGACGCACACGCTTATTGGCGGCACTGGCCGCATCGGCTGACGTGTTTTCGTTGCTGAGAAGGTCATTCGCGAGATTTAACGCGGCCATCACCGCAATACGCTCGGTTCCAACCACTTTGCCGCTAGTACGGATCTCTTTCATGCGTCCATCTAGCAAGCGTGCTGCATTAAGCAGTGCTTCTTCGTGATCGGCTTCACAGCCAATGCGGTACTGCTTGCCAAGAATGGTGACATCGAGTGATTTTTTGTCGCTCATCCTTCCGACTCCAAGCTTTTCAGCTTATCGATCATCGCTTCGACACGATTACGTGCAGTGGCGTTGTTTTCGATGAGCTTGTCGCGTTCACGTGAGAGCAATTCAACATCCGCGCGCAGTGTTTTATTTTCATCTTTGAGATGAATGCAGGCACGGATCAATTCCTCAACGCGCATTTCTAAGGCACGCAGGTCTTGTTCTTGAATATTGCCGGTGGATTCGCTCATAAGTTCGACACTTTAACCACCCCGTGCCTAAGGAGCAATCGTTTGGCGTGATAAACTGACATCATTAGATAACATCAAAAACGGGGCCTTGTGGTGTCTGAATTAGAAACCGTCGATTTTGCACAGTGCCAAGCCGCCATGCAGCGGGTGAATATTCCGTTTTCAGCGGCTGAGGCGCACGGTATTGCCGTGGGCTTGTTTAGTGCGCAAGCGGATGATGCCCAGCAACATTGGGTGCAATCGGTGTATGCCGAGCTTGATGCGAATGATGTGTTGGCGAATGAAGCACGTGAGCTGCTTGATCAGGTGTTTTTAGGCGCTGAAAAACAGCTTGAGGATACGGAGTTTGGTTTGCAGCTGTTCTTACCGGATGAGGCGATTGAAAACCTGCCGCGTAGTACCGCGATTCGTGACTGGGCGCAGGGTTTTTTGTATGGCTTCGGTTTGACCGGTAACAGCCAAGCAGCACTCTCTGAGGAAAGCCAAGAAGCACTGCGAGATCTGTATGAGATTGCACAGCTCGATGTGAGCGAAGCTTATGCCTCTAATGATGAGATCGAGATGCTCGTCGAGGTCGAGGAATACATGCGTGTCGGTGTGATGATGATTGCCGAAGATCTGCGGATTAATGCACAACCTGAGGGCGACCATGAGCTCCACTGAGTTTTCCCGCCGTCGTAAGCAGCTGATGCGCATGATGGGTGAGAACAGCATTGCGATTCTCCCCACCGCGAATGAGCAAGTGCGTAATCGCGATGTGTTGTTTCCGTTCCGTCCGGACAGTGACTTTTTCTATCTGACCGGTTTCTCAGAGCCTGAGGCGGTGATGGTCTTGCTGCCGAATCGTAAGCAAGGCGAGTTCTTGATGTTCTGCCGTGAGAAAGACCCTGTTAAAGAAACCTGGGATGGTTATCGTGCGGGTCTTGAAGGTGCAATGGAGCAATACGGCGCAGATGATGCGTTTCCGTTCTCGGATATCGATGACATCCTGCCGGGTTTGTTAGAGCAACGTGAACGTGTGTTCTACGAGATGGGCTGTAATGCAGCATTTGATGCGCGCATGTCAGAGTGGGTCCATCAGGTGCGTGGTCGTACACGTACGGGGGTGCATGCGCCTACCGAGTTTTTAGCACTCGATCATTTTGTTCACGATATGCGTTTATATAAAAGTCGTTCTGAGATCGCGACGATGCGCAAAGCGGCCAAGCTCTCTGCTGCTGCACACTCAGAATTGATGCGCACAACACAGCCGGGTGATGCGGAATATCAATTAGCGTCGCGCTTCCAACATTACTGTCAAATGCGCGGAGCGTCACAGCAAGCGTATCCCTCAATTGTGGGCGGCGGTAACAACGGTTGTGTATTGCACTATGTAGAAAACAAAGATGCACTGAATGATGGCGACTTGGTCTTAATTGATGCCGGCTGTGAACTGGATTGCTATGCCTCAGATATCACACGCACCTTCCCGGTTAATGGCACCTTCAGCGAGCCGCAAGCACAGTTGTATCAATTGGTATTGGATGCGCAGCTTGCAGCCATCGAACAAGTCCAAGTGGGTAATCACTATAACGATCCGCATGAAGCCGCTGTTCGAGTGCTAGCCAAAGGGTTGATCAAGCTGGGTTTGCTTAAAGGCACGTTGGCTCAGGTGCTGAAAAGTCAAAGTTATAAAAAGTTTTACATGCACAGCACCGGTCATTGGCTTGGTATGGATGTGCACGATGTGGGCGATTACAAGATCGATGGCCATTGGCGTGTTCTTGAACCCGGTATGGTGCTGACCGTTGAGCCAGGTCTGTATATCCCGGTTGGAAGCAAAGGTGTTGCTAAGAAATGGCAGGGCATCGGTATTCGTATCGAAGATGATGTGGTGGTGACTAAAAATGGCCCTGATGTCTTAACGCGTGATGTGCCGAAAGAGATCGCAGAGATCGAGGCCTTAATGGCATGAGTGAGATGCGTACCGATTACGATGTGTTGATTGTCGGCGGCGGTATGGTCGGCGCGAGCTTGGCGATTGCTTTGTCAGAACATCAGTTGCGTATTGGTTTGTTAGAGGCGGCGATTCCGTCTGACCCGGGTCGTCCGAGTTACGACGATCGTGGCATTGCGCTCGCCCATGGCAGTCAAAAGATCTTTCAGGCGATGGGTTTGTGGGATCACATCCTAGAAGATGCCACACCGATAAAAGATATCCATATCTCAGACCGAGGACACTTTGGCTTCAGTCATTTGAATGCCGCGAAAGAAGGTGTTGAGGCATTAGGACACGTGGTGACCGCACGTCATTTAGGTCGCCATTTGCTAGATCGCATGAATCAGTGTGCCGATGTTGAAGTGATTGCGCCTGCCCGTGTTGTTGCGGTTGATTCATCTGCGGATAGTGCGTTTGTTGAAGTCGAGCAAGACGGTCAGCAGCGTACCCTGCATACAAAGTTATTGGTTGCCGCTGATGGTGGTAAATCTTTCATTCGCGAGCAGCTCGAGGTGCCAACGCAGCGTTGGGAATATGGTCAAACCGCTGTAGTGACAAACATCACGCC
>VMDJ01000078.1 GCA_008080925.1 Gammaproteobacteria bacterium | reverse complement strand
AACGACCCTGCGGCAAGTAAGAGTGCGACTGGCTTCTTGGACTCACTCAAATTCTGGAGTGATGAAGAGCAGAACAACAAATACGAGATTCATGTGAAGACTGAGGATGCGGTAAGCAGTGTGTCTGTCCATGATGACAAGGGTGTTGTGCTGAATACCGATACCGCTAAGCGTATGTTGAACTTACTGCAACAACAGTTGCGATAACGCTATCGAGAGATGTTTCGATTTGCCTCATTAGGCAGCGGTAGTCGCGGTAACGCGACCTTGATTCAAGCCGGTGATCAGCTTGTGTGTATCGATAATGGGTATGCTGTAAAAGAGCTGATCGCACGTGCTGAAAAATGCTCCATTGATCTTTCTAAGCTAACGGCTATCTGCGTGACCCATGAACATGGTGATCACGCGCGTGGCGTAGGTGTCTTAGCGCGTAAGTTTGACGTGCCGGTGTATATGACCCATGGTACTTATCAAGGTGCAGATTACGGCAAGTTAGATCAGGTAACGCTTTTCTATCCGCATGATGGTGCTCTGCAATTAGGTGAGTTGTTAGTTGACCCTGTAACGGTGCCGCATGATGCGCGTGAGCCAACTCAATATGTTTTTGAGTATCAGGGAAAGCGCCTGGGTGTTTTGACGGATTTAGGTTGTCCGACGCCGCATGTGATCGAACGCTACAAAGATCTTGATGCGTTTTTGCTCGAATGTAATCACGACCCTCAAATGCTACGTGAAGGACCTTATCCGCCTAGCTTACAAGCGCGAGTGGGTGGCGATTATGGGCACCTGCGAAACGAGCAGGCCGCTGAGATACTCTCGCGTGTGGTGCATGAAGACCTGCAGTTTGTTGTAGCTGCGCATCTAAGCGAGAAAAATAATGCCCCAGAATTAGCCGAGCAGGCGCTCAGGGCAGTTGTGCCAAATCTTGGCGATCGTCTGAGGATTCTGAAGCAGGACGAGCCCAGTATGTGGTTCGAAATTCACTGAGATTTCGCCTGAATCCGACGCCATCAAGGTGACGCCTGCGGTACAATTTACGCTTTGAAAATTCTGTCCGAGGGACACTCATGCTCAGCTTGCGTGGCGCACCGGCGCTGTCTGAATTTCGCGCTCAAAAACTCTCTGAAAAAGTTTCTTTAGTGATTGGTCGATCATTGCAGATCTACGCTGAATTCATGCATTTTGTGCAGCTTGATGAAGAGCTCACTGAGCAGCAAAAGTCGACCCTCAATCAAATCTTACGTTACGGTCCTGCAATTCCAAGTCACGAGCCAAATGGCCAGCTTTTCTTGGTTGTGCCGCGTCCAGGCACCATCTCCCCTTGGTCATCAAAAGCGACAGATATTGCGCATAACTGCGGCTTAGATGTGATCAATCGTGTTGAGCGCGGTATTGCGTATTACGTTGAGGGTGCTGAGTTATCAGACCAAGAAACCGCGACAGTATTGAGCTTCATTCACGATCGCATGACCGAGCGTGTATTGAGTGAATTTGATCAAGCCTCTCAGCTTTTTATCCAGGCATCACCGGCTGAGCTACGTAGCGTTGATGTGATGGCTGGTGGCCGTGACGCTTTAGTCGCAGCAAATTCAGACTGGGGACTAGCGCTCTCAGATGATGAGATTGACTATCTGGTGAATAGCTTCACCCAGTTAGGTCGAAATCCGCATGATGTTGAGTTGATGATGTTTGCACAAGCCAATTCAGAACATTGTCGTCACAAGATTTTTAATGCGGATTGGATCATTGATGGTGAGGTTCAGATGAACTCGCTGTTCGGCATGATCCGTAATACGACCAATACCTCGCCTACCGATGTGTTGTCAGCTTACAAAGATAACGCCTCAGTTATCACCGGTCATAAGGGTAAGCGTTTCTTCCCAAATGCGGATGGCGGTGTGTATCAAGGTAACGATGAAGACATTCATATTTTGATGAAGGTCGAAACGCATAATCACCCAACCGCTATTTCGCCTGATCCAGGTGCAGCAACCGGTAGTGGTGGTGAGATTCGTGATGAAGGGGCAACCGGTAAAGGCTCAAAGCCCAAAGCAGGTTTGTGTGGCTTCTCAGTTTCGGATTTACGTATTCCTGGCAGTGAGCAGCCATGGGAAGAAGACTTTGGTAAGCCAGAACGTATCGTCTCAGCGCTAGATATCATGCTTGAAGGCCCGATTGGCGCTGCGGCATTTAATAACGAGTTTGGTCGTCCTAATCTGTGTGGTTACTTCCGTACCTACGAAGAACAAGTCGGCGATGAGTTGCGTGGTTATCACAAGCCGATCATGTTGGCCGGTGGTCTTGGAAACATTCGCGCAGAACATATCGAGAAAGGTGCATTCCCTGCGGGTACGCCATTAATCGTATTGGGTGGTCCTGCGATGTTGATTGGTCTTGGGGGTGGTGCAGCTTCCTCAATGGCATCAGGCGCCTCAGCGGAGGATCTCGACTTTGCTTCTGTGCAGCGTGCGAACCCTGAGATGGAACGTCGCTGCCAAGAGGTCATCGATCGCTGTTGGCAGCGTGGTGATAACAATCCGATTTTATTTATTCATGACGTTGGTGCCGGTGGTGTATCGAATGCGTTACCAGAACTAGTTAATGATGGTGGTAAAGGTGGTGCATTTGAGCTGCGCAAGCTGCCAAATGATGATCTGGGTATGTCGCCGATGGAGATCTGGTGTAACGAGTCGCAAGAGCGTTACGTCATGGCGGTTGATGCGAATCGTCTGGAAGAATTTAAAGCCATCTGTGAGCGTGAGCGTTGTCCTTATGCGGTCGTTGGCGAAGCAACCGATGAGCTTAAGCTAACCTTGAGTGATGAGCATTTCGGAAATCAACCGATCGACATGCCTTTGTCATTGTTGTTGGGTAAGCCGCCCAAAATGTCGCGTGATGTCACGCGTAAAGCATCACAAACCAATCAAATACCGTCTGATCAAATCGCACTGGCCGATGCAGCTGAACGTGTCTTACGTTTGCCCACCGTAGCGAATAAAACGTTCTTGATCAGCATCGGTGACCGTTCAATTACTGGCATGGTCAATCGCGATCAGATGGTTGGTCCTTGGCAGGTGCCTGTTGCGGATGTCGCGGTTACGGTGAGTGATTACGATGGCTATACCGGCGAAGCGATGGCTATGGGTGAGCGCACGCCACTTGCATTATTAGATGCGCCTGCATCGGGTCGTATGGCAATTGGTGAGGCAATTACCAATTTAGCCGCAGCAAAGATAAATAAGATCAGTGATATCAAGCTATCGGCCAACTGGATGGCAGCGGCAGGTCATGCCGGTGAAGATGCACGTCTATACGACACGGTTAAAACAGTGGGCATGGATGTGTGTCCTGAGCTCGGTATTGCGATCCCAGTTGGTAAAGACTCGATGTCGATGAAAACCGTGTGGCAGCAAGATGATCAAACACGTGAGATGACAGCACCTCTGTCATTGATCATTTCAGGTTTTGCACCAGTCAGTGATGTGCGCCATACGCTCACACCACAGCTACGCACCGATAAAGGTGACACTCAGCTGCTTCTTATTGACTTGGGTGAAGGACATAACCGCTTAGGCGCGACTGCGCTTGCACAGGTTTATCGAGCAATTGGTGAGCAAGGTGCGGATCTGGTATCCAGTACTGCACTCAAAGCCTTCTTCGATGCGATCCAATCGCTTAACACGGACGGTAAGTTGATGGCTTATCACGATCGTTCAGACGGCGGCCTCTGGGCAACCTTGTGTGAGATGGCGTTCGCTGGTCGTTGTGGCTTAGATATTCATTTGCCCGAAGGTGATGCAATAGCTCAGTTATTTAATGAGGAGCTCGGCGCAGTCATCCAAGTGGCTTCAAGTGATGTGGGTGCGGTTAAGACTGTATTTGCTGAGGTCAACCTTGCCGACCACGTACATACAATTGCAGCCATTAACGGCGATCAAACAATTCGTGTCACTCAAGCGGGTAAAAACTTGCTAGAACAATCGCGTACGCACTACCAGCAAGTGTGGTCAGAGGTGACGCGTGAGATGCAGGCGCTGCGTGATAACCCAGATTGTGCGGCAGAAGAGTTTGCTCGGATTGCAGCAGATGACCCAGGTTTAAGTGCAAAGCTGAGCTTTGATCAGAATGAAGATATTGCTGCGCCTTACATCGGTAGTGCAAAGCCACGCATGGCGATTCTGCGAGAGCAGGGTGTTAACGGCCAAGTTGAGATGGCAGCCTCGTTTGATAAGGCGGGTTTCGAAGCGGTTGACGTA
>VMDJ01000034.1 GCA_008080925.1 Gammaproteobacteria bacterium | reverse complement strand
AGTTCTCATGTCAGTCGACTTTGATCCAGCCTGTCAGCGCTGTGATCGATTAGCATTATTTCTAAGGGATGTTAAACATCGACACCCTGATTATTTTTGCCAGCCGGTGCCTGCGTTTGGTGATGCCGATCCTGCGTTATTAATTGTTGGGCTAGCCCCAGGGATGCACGGTGCTAATGCAACCGGTCGACCGTTTACAGGTGATGCCGCCGGTATCTTGCTCTATGAAATGCTTCACAAGCATGGTTTTTCGAATCAGCCTACCTCGATATCCGTAGATGATGATTTACAGCTTCATCAAAGTCGCATTACAAATGCCGTGAAGTGCTTGCCGCCACAAAATAAGCCCGTTGGCGCAGAGGTGAATAATTGTCGTGATTTCTTAGTAGAAGAGATAAAAGCTATCTCTAAGCCGCTCTTATTGCTTGCTTTAGGCTCTATTGCCCATAAATCGATCATTGCCGCGTTGAATCTTAAACAAAAAGACTATGTCTTCGCCCATGCTGCATTACACGAGTTAGGCGAGGGTGTAACGCTAATCGATTCGTATCATTGCAGCCGTTACAACACACAAACGGGACGCTTAACCCCCGAGATGTTTGATCATGTGTTTGCAATCGCGCGACAATGGGTAGATGAGCGATACCCACGCGTTTGACGCGAAAGACTTTCTAAAAACCTTAACCTCCCGGCCGGGTGTCTATCGCATGCTTAATGCCGATGGAAAGGTGTTATATGTGGGTAAGGCGAAAAATTTGAGTAATCGTGTCTCAACGTACTTTACTGGCTCACACAATCGACGCATTGCTTCAATGGTCAGTCAGATTGCTGATATTCAGATCACGGTGACACATACCGAAGCTGAAGCCTTAATCCTTGAGAACAATCTGATCAAAGAACATCGCCCACGGTATAACGTGCTGTTACGCGATGATAAAAGTTATCCCTATATCTACCTATCGAATGATGCCTATCCACGTTTGAGTTTTTACCGTGGCTCGCGTGACATGAAAGGGCGTTTCTTTGGGCCTTACCCAAGTAGCACTGCGGTCAAACAAACCCTTAAGTTGCTACAAAAGCTCTTCCCGGTACGGCAGTGTGAAGACAGTTATTACAACAACCGCTCACGTCCTTGTTTGCAATATCAAATTGGCCGTTGCACGGCCCCTTGCGTGGGATTTGTCTCTGAGGAGCGTTATGCTGAAGATGTGCGTGAATCCGAGCTTTTTCTAGAAGGCAAAGCTTCACAGATCGTTGATCAGTGGATTGTGAAGATGGAAAACGCCTCTGAGAATCTCGAGTTTGAAGAGGCCGCCAAGATACGCGATCAAATCTCTGCGCTTAGAACGGTGCAAGAACGCCAGTATGTCTCAGGTGAACGTGGCGACTTAGATATTGTCGCGATAGCGGAAAAAGCCGGCGTAACCTGTGTGCAGATCTTCTTTATTCGCCAAGGACACAACCTGGGTAATAAAACACTCTATCCAAGCAACGGTGATGGACAGTCACTCGAGGAATTGATGTCGGCCTTTATTGCTCGCTATTACTTAAACCGTACTGCACCGAGCGAATTACTGCTCAGCTGTATGCCGGATGACAGTGATGTCCTCATAGATGCCTTATCCACTCAGGCGGGCCGTAAAGTGAGTTTCACTACAACGCCTCGTGGTGCACGATCTCGTTGGTTAGACATGGCTAAGACGAATGCGCGGATGGCGGTTGATGCGCGCTTGGCAACTTCAGCATCCAGCCAAAAGCGGGTAGAGGCATTACAACAAGCCTTAGCGCTCGATGATGCACCCGTCAGAATGGAGTGTTTTGACATCAGTCACACCAGTGGTCAACAAACCGTGGCGTCGTGTGTTGTGTTTGAGAATGGCGAGCCTTACAAGCGTGATTATCGTCGCTTCAACATCAAGGGCATTCAGCCCGGTGATGACTATGCGGCGATGAAGCAAGCCTTAACACGTCGCTATCAGCGTTTGGTAAATGGTGAAGGCCAGATGCCCGATATCTTGCTCATCGATGGTGGCAAAGGTCAGTTGAGCTCTGCGTCCGAGGTGATGCAGGAGCTAGGGGTAACTAATGTATTACTACTAGGTGTTGCCAAAGGCGTGGACCGAAAGCCGGGGTTAGAAACCCTATTCTTGTTGGGTGATGATCTGCCACTTATACTGCCTAGTCATTCACCGGCGTTACACCTGGTGCAACACATCCGTGATGAGGCGCATCGTTTTGCGATCACCGGACATCGAGCTCGACGAGCCGCGGCTAAGAAAGCATCGCCGCTTGAAGAGATCGCAGGTGTTGGGCCTAAGCGTCGACAACGAATATTGAAACACTTTGGTGGCCTACAAGGGTTATCCAAAGCGGGCATTGAAGATATTGCTAAAGTCGAAGGCATTAGCACGACATTGGCAAAAGAAATTTATGAAGCATTTCATGGTGAAGCATGACGTTTAACTTGCAACAACTGCCAAACTTACTCACCTTGCTGCGTATCGTATTGATACCGGTATTTGTTGTTGTGTTCTTTTTGCCTTTTGAACATGCGCGACTAATCGCCACGGTGATTTTGTTCATAGCCGGGATTACCGATTGGCTAGATGGCTTTTTGGCGCGACGCTTTGAGTTACATAGCCCGCTAGGTGCGTTCTTAGACCCTGTTGCAGATAAATTGATGGTGTCGACAGCACTCGTTGCCATTGCTGTTGCTGATCCTCAGTTAGTCATCGGTGTTTCGGTAATGGTTATCATTGGTCGTGAGATCACTATCTCAGCATTGCGCGAATGGATGGCAGAAGTTGGTGCGCGAGCCACCGTTGCTGTCTCGATGATCGGTAAGTTTAAAACGGCAGCACAAATGTTGGCGTTGGGCTTCTTGGTATACCGTGATGATCTTTGGGGCATACCGGTGTACACCGTTGGTGTTACCTTGTTGTTGATCTCGGTGGTTTTGACCTTATGGTCAATGATTGTCTATCTCAAAGCAGCTTGGCCAAGCTTATCGTCTGACGAGCTAGATTAAGCAAGAGAAAAGGGTAAATCACGCTTGACACTAGGGCGTTTTTCCCTAGAATAGCGCGCTCATTCGGCGGGAATAGCTCAGCTGGTAGAGCACAACCTTGCCAAGGTTGGGGTCGCGAGTTCGAATCTCGTTTCCCGCTCCAAAATCTAAGCAACCCCGCGTAAGCGGGGTTTCTTATTCAGGGGCTCCGAAAAGCTGCTGAATGAAAACATGGCGAGTTACCAAAGCGGCTATGGACTGGATTGCAAATCCATGTAGGCCGGTTCGACTCCGGCACTCGCCTCCACTTTATCGTGGATTAAGAACCCAAGAGGGTTATCTCTCTTGGGTTTTTTCTTGCCTGAGTCGCATCGCTTATTTAATCGAGATGCTTGATAGGGTAAAGTGCAGCGCGTGTTTGCGGGTATGGTGAAATTGGTAGACACAAGGGACTTAAAATCCCTCGGCTTAACGGCCGTCCCGGTTCGACTCCGGGTACCCGCACCATCAATAAAAAAGCCCATCTTTGGATGGGCTTTTTCTTTGCCTGCTAGTAGGCGTCGAACATATAACTCAGATACTGCGCGAGATCTTTTTCGCCAGTAATTTTCTTTTTCTGTTCGGAGTAAAAGATAAACAGCTCGTGCAGCATGTTTTTAAGATTAATTGGGTAAGGTGATTGATCGATTAGTGCATGAGCTTCATGTTCTGGTACGTCACTGAAGATATCCATATCAACATACAGGTCCATCACCAAGTTCCAGTCACGCTTACCTAGCTCTTTGGATAAGGTATTTACAATGAATGAGGCACGCTCACGACTTTCTTTAAGATCATCGCCCCATTTTTTCGAGTCTGTATTGCCAAATAGTTTTTGAGTGAATTCTTTCGCATTCATAGTGAGAGTTTAGGCTTTTCAATCGTTAATACTAGCCCCAAGGTATTGAACACGGATTATTTTAGACGTTTGAGTTGATCTGCGCTGTTGTACCAGTTCGCACGAAGATCGCCTTGGATAAGCATTTCTTCATTACGTTAGTAGCTGTCGAAGCCAGTGTGTCTCGCGCAAAACCAAATCCATCGCAATTATCTTGGTAGCTAACCACGTTATGGGTTTCTGCGTTTGTCTAACTGTTTCTTGTGAGGTAGTCCGTCATGTGACAAGCACTTAGAAGGCTTGCGCGGAGGGTGATGAGTGTAAGTGGTTGAAGGGCACCTTTCCTGAGGGAAGAGCTTCTAACTGGGCGGCCCGTGCGCGCAGGACGAAAGCGAGACTAGAAAGA
>VMDJ01000036.1 GCA_008080925.1 Gammaproteobacteria bacterium | reverse complement strand
GGTGGTCTCGGCCTCCCCCCCCCCACTGGCCTCTCCTCTGCGCTTGGCGGCACGTTTCTTACGGCTACGTTTCCTTTTGCCGCCGTCCTCTCTCGACTCGAACTCACGAATGAAATTCCTAGTACAACTGTTAATAGCTGCTGGCCATGCGTGAACCCTGGGGCATATTTTTATAACGAAATAAAAAATCTCAATTTAGACCAAACCACCAAAGACTCATTATTAATCAATACCAAATATTCTCCAACGGACTTTTTACAACTCATTTTTGGAGCAGAATTTATTGATGCAAATATCACTGGTGGAACTCATAGCGGCAAAAAAACACCCGGAGTCGCAAACAAAACATTTAGTTTTGGTGCAACTTGGACACCATCTAGTAATATTTCCCATAGCATTGATTCAAAATGGATTGGTAAACAATATTTAACATCTGATTTTGGAAATGAAAGTCCAATGTTAGACAGTTACAAAACTTTTGATTACAACTATTCACATAATTTCAAAGAGTGGTCATTAGGCTTTAAAGTTGAGAATTTGACGAACGAAAAATACAACTCAAGTGGCGCAACATCCTGGAGTGGCACGACAGCAATCAATGGGTATTACCCAGCACCCGAAAGAAACTTCATGCTAACTGCAAAATACACCTTCGAGTAACCAATGCCCCGCTTAACCAAAATCTACACACGCACAGGTGACGATGGCACGACCGGCTTAGCGGGCGGCGAACGTGTGCGTAAAGATTCTGCGCGCATTGAAGCGATGGGCGATATCGATGAGCTCAATTCGCTTATTGGTCTCATTCGCTCATTACCCGGGGATGCTCAGGGTATCGATGAGATGCTTGAATCGATTCAGCATCGACTATTTGATATCGGCGGGGAGCTCGCCATGCCAGGCTACGAATTTGCCAAGCCCGAATGGACTGAGCGCCTAGAAAACTGGCTTGATCAGCTCAATGCCGATCTACCTACACTCAAGGAATTCATCTTGCCCGGTGGCTCTCATCGCGGTGCCGCATGCCATCAAGCACGTGCGGTATGCCGCCGAGCTGAGCGTGCGCTTATTCATCTCACCGACACAGACACGGTAAACTCTCACTCATTGATCTATTTAAATCGTTTGTCCGATCTCTTATTTGTCATCGCACGCACATTGGTTTTGCGTGACGGCGGCAACGAAGTGACCTGGCAAAAAGGCATTGAGTAAATGAACAAATCACCAATTGTCGTCGTTGGCATCGGCGAGATGGGCAGCGTGTTTGCCCGCGGCTTTATGCGCCTTGGCTATCCCGTATATCCAGTTACCCGAGATACCGACATCAACGCACTCGCAAGCGAACTCCCTGATCCTCAACTCGTTCTCATTGCAGTTGGCGAAGCCACATTGCAAGACACACTGAAGAACATTCCTTCTCAATGGTCTGGCAAGTTAGCACTACTGCAAAACGAGTTACTCCCCAAAGATTACGCACATATCGATAACCCCACTGTTATTTCAGTATGGTTTGAGAAGAAGAAAGGGCAAGACTCAAAACCGCTGATTCCATCGCCAGCTTATGGCCCGCAATCTCAACTCCTTGTTGATGCACTCAACGCGCTAGACATCCCTGCTCGTTCCGTTGCTTCAGCTGAGGCAATGAACTTTGAGCTAGTGGTTAAGAATGTTTACATCGTGACCACCAATATCGCCGGTCTTCGCGTGGGCGGTGATGTCGGCACACTTTGGAAAGAACATGAAGCATTCGCTCGCGACGTTGCAAACGATGTTATTGATATCCAAGAAGCACTCACCGAGCAAACCTACGATCGTGATGCACTGATCGCTGCCATGCTCGAAGCCTTCGAAGGTGATCTTGAACACAAGTGTATGGGGCGTAGCGCACCTGCTCGATTAGCGCGCGCAATTGCACATGCCGATAACTTTGGTTTGAGCACACCCACATTACGCGCTATCGCACAGGAGACTCAATCATGAGTCAGTTACGAGAAATCATTCCTGGCTCTGCCGTCACCCTGCACTTTTCACTCTCGCTGCCGGATGGCACCCCTGCGATATCTACCTTTGATGACGAGCCGCTGAGCTTTTACATGGGTGATAAAACCTTTCAGCCATCCATGGAGATCGCGTTGTATGGCTTAAAGGCTGGTGATGAGCAAACACTTACGCTAACCACCAATCAAGCCTATGGCGAGCCAGACCCCTCCTTGCTACAAGAGATGCCATTGAGCGACTTTACGGATGCTAATCCAGAGCTCGATCAGATCATGACCTTCTCGCTACCTGATGGCGAAGAAACCATGGGCGTAATTCGTGAGATCACCGACACCCATGCCATGGTTGACTTCAATCATCCACTGGCAGGCCACGAAGTAGTTTTCACTGTAAAGATTTTGGATGTAGGCTTACCTGACCCAACCATGATTCAGGACTCAATCGAGAGCTAAGATGCAAGTTGTACTCGCCAATCCACGTGGATTTTGCGCTGGCGTCGACCGAGCAATTGAGATCGTCGAGCGTGCACTGGATTTATTTGGTGCGCCAATCTACGTACGTCACGAGGTTGTACACAACAAATTTGTGGTCGATGGCCTACGTGAGCGCGGTGCTGTGTTTGTTGATGAGCTCAATGAAGTACCCGATGGCAATACCGTTATCTTTAGCGCACATGGCGTTTCACAAGCGGTACGCCAAGAAGCTGCTGCACGCGACCTTCGTGTTTTTGATGCCACCTGCCCTTTAGTGACTAAAGTTCACCTAGAGGTTACGCGCCACTGCAAAGCCGGTGACGAAGTGATCCTGATTGGTCACAAAGGTCATCCAGAAGTGGAAGGCACCATGGGTCAATATCAGTGTGATGATCCCGGCACTGGCATCTATCTTGTCGAAACACCCGACGATGTAAAGAACCTTACCGTTAACAACCCAGCTGCTTTATCGTTTGTCACCCAAACCACCTTATCCATGGATGACACTGAAACGGTTATTGACGCGTTACGTGAAAAATTTCCTGCGATCAAAGGCCCGAAAAAAGACGACATTTGTTATGCCACACAAAATCGCCAAGATGCAGTTAAGCGTTTATCACAAGACTGCGAAGTGGTTTTAGTGGTTGGCTCCCCCAATAGCTCTAACTCCAATCGATTACGTGAGATTGCCGAGAAAGAAGGACGTAAGGGCTATCTCATCGACGGCCCAGAAGACATGAAGCAAGCGTGGTTTGATGGCGTTACGAAAGTGGGGGTTACTGCCGGCGCATCTGCACCGGAGATACTCGTTGAGTCCGTGATCTATCAACTCGAAGGCTGGGGTGTTAACTCAGTCACCACCGATGGTGGTGAACCTGAGAATGTGGTGTTTTCGTTGCCTAAAGAACTTATTAGCAACCTGTAAGCCATTTTAATTTAGGCGCTTATCCGCAAGGCTTTAATTAACGTTCAGGTGGTAAACTGCCCTTAATCGCAGTTCCGTAGTACAGGTGTCATGTCTGATCGCACTCTCATCGTCGGTGGCGGCATCATCGGCATGATGACCGCGCGGGAGCTTCATGCTGCCGGCCACGACGTCACACTCATCGAGCGCCAAGCTCTTGGCAAAGAGTCAAGCTGGGCCGGTGGTGGCATCTTATCGCCGTTATTTCCTTGGCGTTATCTCGACAGCATCACCCGATTAGCTAGCTGGTCGCAGGCGAACTACCCCGAGCTTTGCGAAAAACTGCATCGCGATAGCGGCATCGATCCGCAGTTCACCCAGAGCGGTATGTTGATGGTCGCCCCCGAAGAGATCGCTACCGCGACCGATTGGGCCGAACAACATCAACGCGAGCTCCATCTGATCAATCGTAGCGAATACGCCAAGCTCGAACCCCAAGCGGCACAACAACATGACAACGCCCTGTGGATGCCGAGCGTTGGACAGGTGCGCAACCCGCGCTTAGCGCAATCACTCGCGGCAGATATTCAGCGTCGCGGCGTGACCATCCACACCGATAGCCCCATCACCAAGCTACTGATCGAACAAGATCGATGTGTTGGTGCACAAACTGCCACGCATACCTTTTATGCCGATAACGTGGTGATCGCTGCTGGCGCTTGGAGCGGTCAGTTACTTGCCGAACAAACTCTTAGCCCCACAGTGCGACCGATTCGCGGACAAATGATTTTGTTTAAAACCGAGCCCGGAACACTCACTCGCATCATGCTCGAAGCACAGCGTTACCTAATTCCGCGACGAGATGGTCACGTGTTATTTGGTAGTAGCATGGAAGATGTCGGTTTCGACAAGTCCACCACACAAGACATGCATGATGAGT
>VMDJ01000057.1 GCA_008080925.1 Gammaproteobacteria bacterium | reverse complement strand
CAGGAGAAAACAAAAGAGTTTTAATGTTTATTCCACGTTTTTCGCTTGATGATGGATACGAGAACATAGTTCCTCAAGAATAGCGTTAGCCACTTGCTCAAATGACAGCGATAAGCCTAATTCAGAACCTTGTGTCACGGCCAGGCCTTGGTAGCCACAGGGGTTTATCTGCTGAAAAGGTGATAGGTCCATGTCGAGGTTAAAAGAGAGCCCGTGATAGGTGAAACCACGTTTTACGCGCAAACCAAGTGCAGCAATCTTAGCCTCATCCACATAAACACCTGGCGCGTCTCGACGTGAAGCAGCATCGATGTTGTGCTCGGCAAGCATCGCGATAATACTGTCTTCAATTGCGGTGACTAGGCCACGAATACCCATGCCGGTATCACGTAGGTTGAGGAGCAAGTAGATAACCACCTGACCAGGACCGTGATAAGTGACTTGTCCGCCGCGATCACTTTGCACCAACGGAATCTCATTAACCGCTAAAAGGTGTTCGGGCTTGCCGGCTTGGCCTTGGGTAAAAACAGGGGGGTGCTCGACGATCCAAGCTTCAGATGTGGATCCTTGCTCGCGCGATTCGGTGAACTGCTGCATGGCGCGCCAAGTCGGCTCGTACTCAACTCGCCCTAGATGTTTAACGAGCAGTGTGTGCACGTCACTCACAGACGCATTAAGACCTTTTCGTGAGCGGTGAGCTCGTCATAGATGCAATCAAGATGTTCTTTGCTTTGCGCTTCGATCGTCACGCGAACTGAAATGTATTTCCCGTTTTTGCTAGCAACACATTCGATGCGGTCGTGATCAATCTTGTGACAATGCTTGCTTAAAATTTCAACCACGACATCTTTGAATAGACCATCATCTAAGCCCATGGCTTTGACTTGGTAGTCGCAGGGAAAAACAAAGCCTTCTGGTTCTTGCTCGTCTGTCATCAGCGCTAGTTTATTCCATGCCAAGTAACTGATAGATGAAGTCAAGGAATCGACGCCATAAGCTACCTTTCTCAACTTGCGCCAAAGCAACTAAGGGTCGAGTGGTGACAACATCATTGCCTAGCATCACAGTGACGTTGCCCAATGAGTCGCCTTTATTGATGGGCGCTTCAAGCTTGGCCTTTACTTCAAGTGTTGGCTTGAGGTTGTCGTAATCGCGACGTGGAATCGTTACATAAACATCTTCACCAATACCCAGTGCTAAGATTTTTTGATCACCAAACCAGACGCGGTTTTCGGTGAGTTTTTGACCAGCTTCATATAAACGATGTGTTTCGTAGAAGCGTGAGCCAAACGCCAACAAGGCCTGGCTTTCTTTGATGCGTGCTTTAGCACTCTCAGTGCCCATGACCACTGCGATTAAACGCATCTGATCGTACTTAGCCGATGAAACTAAACAGAATCCCGCGGCTTCAGTGTGACCTGTCTTTACGCCATCAACGGCATTATTGCGCCATAACAAATTATTGCGGTTGTACTGCTTGATTTCGTTATAGGTAAACTGCTTTTCCGCATACATCGGATAAAAGTCAGGGTAGTCACGGATGGTTGCTGCTGTGACCTTAACGATGTCACTAGGTGTGGTGTAGTGGTCTGGATGTGGTAAGCCAGTTGAATTTACAAAGTTAGTGCTCGTCATGCCCAGCTGTGCTGCGTGTGCATTCATCAATCCTGCAAACGCATCTTCACTGCCGGCAATATGTTCTGCAAGTGCAACTGCTGAGTCATTACCTGATTGAATAATCAAACCGCGAAGTAGGTCTTCAACCGAAACATCCGAGTTCACTTTGACAAACATGCGTGAGCCTTCGGTCTTCCAAGCTTTCTCGCTGATGTGCACCATGTCGCTTAGTTTGAGTTTGCCTTTTGCAATCTCTTCAAACACGACATGCGCTGTCATAATCTTAGTTAGGCTAGCGGGCTCTAAGCGTTGATCAGCATTCTTTTCAACCAAGACTTTGCCGCTGTGCATTTCCATTAATAAATAACCAGAGGCGTTAATCTCTGGAGCTTCTGGCACAACAGCTTGTACGTTAGAAATTAAGAAGAGAGCGAGTAAAAGCGTGCGGAACAGTTGCATGAAAAGGCCTGTTTTCGTTTGTTTTTAGTGGTTGTTAGTTTACGTGCTTCTGCAATGAGATGCGCTACTGAAGCAGTAATTGGATGTGGTAAATATTCAAAGGTTCAAGCTCGGTGGTAACCTGGTCGGCAATCTCAACCGAAACAAGTGGGCCTACTTGCACGCGATGGATCATGCCATTGGTTGTGTCAGCAGACTCAAGTCGAACCGGGCGATTCAGGTGGGTTTTAAGACGTGCTTGTAGTCGCTGAGCATTCTCAAGGTCGCCAAAAGCACCGACCTGTAGGTATAAACGGGTCGATTTGCTGACTTTTGCATGCTTGCTCGCGGCTTTTTGGCTTGCTTCAGGATTGCGCGGATCTATAGCACGTACTTCGACAAGCGCAGTGCCTTTCCCAAGCATCCCCAGTCGACTGGCAGCTGAGTAGGACAGGTCAATGATCCGGTTGCCATGGAAAGGGCCACGGTCATTGGCACGCACAACCACTGTTCGGTCATTTTCTAAGTTGGTGACGCGCAAATAAGTCGGAAGCGGCAGGGTTTTGTGTGCGGCTGTCATAGCGTACATGTCGTAACGCTCGCCGATGGAGGTTTTATTGCCATGGAATTTATTGCCATACCATGACGCCACGCCTTCTTCGACATAGCCCTTCGCTGTACGTAGTGGTGTGTAGTGCTTACCTAAAACGTTATACGGGCGAAGGCTATATGGATAAATGCGCTCAACTTTAGGCACGGCATCGGGCACATGACTCATGTCTGGCAGGCCGCTCGGGGCACTGTCGCTCTCATCAAAGATAGAGGGCATGGAAGGTAAGCCAAAGCTACAACCCCCGAGCGCAGAAACTAACGCGAGTAGTGCACTAGCTCTCAGCCAATGCCGCATCTCAACGCCCCATGCGTTGGCGAATGGCTTCGCTTAGCTGGAAAACAGCCATTGCATAGAGTGGGCTATGGTTATATCGCGTGATTGCATAAAAGTTTGGTGAAGTAACCCAATACTCATTCCCGTCATCAGATTCCATTTCGAGAAGAGCAACCTTGGCGTCTTTATCTAGGGAGCTGCCTAAGATAATGCCTTTATCAATCAGAGCTTTCACGTCCAAGCTAGGTTTGTAGCCAGCTTTGATTTCTTCATCGAAGCCTTTTTTCTCACCAGTGACTAGCTGTGCAACAGGTTCTCCTGCTTTCCAGCCATGACGTTTAAAGTAGTTCGCCACACTGCCAATCACATCGGCATTGTTTTCCCAGATGTCGCGTTTGCCATCTTTATCAAAGTCCACAGCATAGGCACGGAAGCTCGAAGAAATAAATTGTGGTCGACCCATGGCGCCAGCATAAGAACCTAGAGGTTCAGTGGGGGAGACGCCTTCTTCACGGGCTAGCTGAAGAAATTCTTCAAGCTCGCTGCGGAAGAACTTAGCGCGTGGCGGATAGTGAAAACCCAGCGTGTAGAGCGAGTCGAGAACGGAGTATTTGCCGGTAATTCGGCCGTAATAGGTTTCGACACCAACGATGGCGGTAATGATTTGTGCGGGCACGCCATACGTTTTTTCGGCCTGCTCAAGAATGGCTTGGTTCTCTTTCCAGAACTTCATGCCGCCTTTGATGCGTTTATCCGTAATGAAGATTTTGCGGTATTGACCCCAGTTCAGTCGCTTTTCAGCCGGACGTGACATCGCATCGATAATGGATTGCTGTTTCTTTGCCTGATTTAACAAGGAGCTGATTTCGGCGGCATCAAATTGATGCTCCTTCACCATCTTGTCGATAAAAGCTTGTTCGTCTGTATTAGCTAAAGCGGCGCTACTTAAAAGAACGCTGGTGATCAGTAATGTTGTCAGTTGTTTTTTCATCGCGGTAACAGTTTGCGGTGTGTGTGAATAGACATCAGGATACCGAAGCCAGCCATTAAGGTCACCAAGGAGGTTCCCCCGTATGAGACAAGCGGTAGGGGTACCCCGACAACGGGTAAAAGACCTGAAACCATGCCAGTGTTTACGAAAAGATAAACGAAGAACACTAAGATCAGCGAGCCAGCGAGAAGGCGGCCAAAGGTTTCTTGGGCTTGGGAGGCGATATACAGGCCTCGTAAAATCACAAAGAGATAGAGTGAAAGTAAAAGTAAAACACCAACTAAGCCGAATTCTTCAGATAAAACTGCAAAAATAAAATCGGTATGACGTTCAGGCAAAAAATCGAGCTGGGATTGCGTGCCGTTGAACCAACCTTTGCCAAATAAGC
>VMDJ01000158.1 GCA_008080925.1 Gammaproteobacteria bacterium | reverse complement strand
AGTCATTGGCCAACGCGGCTTAATACCAAACGACAAATCACCGGATTCACCCGCTAGCAATCGCTGGCAACCTGCAAAGGCAATCATCGCGCCGTTGTCAGTGCATAGCTCAGGACGCGGATAATAGGCTCGACCACCTAAGTTGGCTGTTAACGAATCAACTGCTGCACGCAGCCGCTTATTGGCGCTCACGCCACCTGCCATTACCAATTGATTCGATCCTGTTTGCTCCAAAGCGCGTTTGCACTTGATCGCTAAGGTATCGACGACCGCATCCTCAAAAGCGCGTGATATATCCGCTTTCAGCGTTTCCAACTCAGCCCCCGAACACACCTTTGATTCATTTTGTAGCGTGGTTAACGCAAAGGTCTTCAAACCCGAGAAAGAAAAATCTAAGCCCGGACGATCGGTCATGGGTCGAGGAAAACGAAAACGTGTTGGATCACCCTGCTCGGCTAGCTTTGCAAGCAAAGGACCACCCGGGTAGCCCAGTTCCAATAATTTAGCGGTTTTATCAAACGCTTCACCGGCGGCATCGTCGACTGACTCACCAAGCAATTTGTACTTGCCGATACCCTCGACCAACACAAGCTGGGTATGTCCACCTGAGACAAGCAAAGCGACAAAAGGAAAGTCGGGACGATCACCTTCAAGTAATGGCGCTAACAAATGCCCTTCCATGTGATGTACACCCACTGCAGGCACACCCCAACTCCACGCCAAAGTTCTTCCCATGGCCGCACCAACCAATAAGGCACCTGCCAAACCGGGGCCCGAGGTATAGGCCACGCCATCGATTTGATCGCCTTTCAAATCAGCTTCTGCGAGCAATTGCTGCACCATTGGTGCGAGCTTGCGCACATGGTCCCTCGAGGCCAGTTCTGGCACCACACCGCCGTACTCCGCATGCAGCTCGATCTGGCTATAAACTTCGTGTGCAATCAAACCCTTAGCACTGTCATAAAGCGCCACACCAGTCTCATCGCACGAACTTTCAATCCCCAGCACTAACACGCAATCTTTCCTTTGCAAAACTTCATTTAACCCAGTAGAATCCTGCGCCTTTCCGCCCGGAACGAATTTTCCGTGGCTTGAAACAGATAGTCTAACGGGTTTAGAGCCCAGAGGAAGTAATGCCAAACGTACGTGTTAAAGAAAACGAGCCGTTCGAAGTTGCGATGCGTCGCTTCAAGCGTTCATGCGAAAAAGCTGGCACTCTTGCAGATGTTCGTAAGAAAGAGTTCTACGAGAAGCCAACTTGGGAGCGTAAGCGCAAAGCTGCAGCTGCTGTAAAGCGCTGGCAGAAGAAGCTGAGCCGCGACAATCGTCGTTTCGAGCGTCAGTACTAATTCATCTCGTTTAGGGTTGATTCAGTGCTAAAGGCACAGATCATCGACGATATGAAGGCCGCTATGAAAGGCGGCGAGAAGGCGCGCTTGGGCGTTATCCGCTTGATCACTGCTGCCATTAAGCAACGTGAGGTGGATGAGCGTATCGAGTTGGATGATGAGCAAGTCCTCATTGTGCTCGACAAAATGGTCAAGCAACGCCGCGATTCGATTAAGCAATATACCGATGCCGGTCGCGAAGACTTGGCAGCCATTGAAGAAGCTGAAGTCGAAATTATCCAAGCCTACCTACCAGCAGCACTCAGCGAAGATGAGATCGCTGCAATCGTTGAAGCCGCTATCGCACAAACTGGTGCAAGCAGCATGGCTGACATGGGTAAGGTGATGGGTATCGTGAAGCCACAGGTTCAAGGCCGTGGTGACATGGGTGCTGTTTCAGGCATCGTTAAGCAAAAATTAAGCTGAACTCTGTCGCCCTTTTCCCTGCCCTGATACGCTTCGGCTATGGCAGGTAACATTCCACAGCAATTCATTGATGACCTTCTGAGTCGTGTCGATATCGTCGATGTGATCAATCGTCGTGTCACCTTGCAAAAGAAGGGTAAGGAATACCAAGCTTGCTGCCCTTTCCATGGTGAAAAGACACCTTCTTTTACGGTGAGTCCGAGCAAACAGTTTTACCACTGCTTTGGTTGTGGCGCGCATGGCACCGCAGTTGGCTTCTTGATGGAATACGATCGCCTGAGCTTTCCCGAAGCGATTGAAGAATTGGCGACAGATCAAGGCATCGAAGTCCCTCGCGAATTGACCTTCAATAACAAAGGGCCAGATCACAAACCGATCTATGATTTGCTCCAAAAAGTCTCGGAATTTTATGAGCAACAGCTACGCGAACATCCCACCAAACAACACGCAATCGATTACCTTAAACAACGCGGCCTGAGTGGTGAGATAGCCAAGGACTTTGCCCTCGGTTACGCACCCCCCGGCTGGGATAACGTGCTCAAACGTTTTGGTGGTGATGAAAAAAAGTTACACGTCCTGCGTGATGCGGGCCTGATCAGCGAGAAAGAAAACGACAAACGTTATGACCGCATGCGCGAAAGGATCATCTTTCCTATTCGAGATGGACGAGGTCGCGTTATAGGTTTCGGTGGGCGCGTTCTGGGTGATGACAAACCCAAGTACCTCAACTCACCTGAAACGCCCGTGTTTCATAAAGGCCAAGAGCTCTATGGACTGTATGAAACGCGCCAAACCCATAAACAACCCGATCAAATCCTCGTAGTTGAAGGTTATATGGATGTGGTCGCTTTAGCGCAATTTGATATCCGCAATGCGGTTGCAACATTGGGCACAGCAACCACGCCTGATCATCTGAAAAAATTATATCGAGCTGCCAACGAGGTTGTGTTCTGCTTCGATGGTGACCGCGCTGGACGCGATGCCGCATGGAAAGCACTGAAGACAGCACTACCGTTGATGTCAGATGGACGCCAAGCACGCTTCTTGTTCCTACCCAATGGTGAAGATCCCGATTCACTGGTACGCAAAATCGGCACCGATGCTTTCCGTGAAGAACTGCAGCACGCTCAGCCGCTATCAGAGTTCTTATTTGCAAAGCTTGAATCGCAGGTCGATACCAACAGCATTGATGGATTGGCACGCATGGGTGAGCTCGCCAAACCACTACTCTCCGAACTGCCACAAGGCACATTTAGAGTCATGATGGAAAAAGCGCTTGAGCAACGGCTTGGGGTCAGCGTGGATATTGGTAAAGCCAAGCCACCAGAGAACACCCCCATTAAACGACAAGCTAAACCCGTGGCAGCGAGCTCAGCGCCCGGCATGTCTCCGGTGAGTAAAGCGGTAGCGATTGTGCTGCAACACCCGAATGCCGCTCTAGCTGAATTACCGGCTAACTGGCGCGATCTCCCTGAAAAAGGCATCGAAGTGCTGGCAAATTTAATCGATCGGGTTAAATCCAACCCTGACACACACAGTGCAGCCTTGGTCGAAGCGGCAGATGAATCACTTCGCTCGTATCTGGCAAAGTTAGCGATCGCCAACATCGCCGTGATGGATGACGCGCCTGAACAACTTTCAGGAATACTTTCCAGTCTTTTGCGTAGCCATCAAAAAAACACGCTACAACAATCACTTACTGACAAACCGGTCAGTCAAATGAGTGATGAAGAGAAGCAAAAGCTTCGCGATGCCTTTAAGCGTTAATTTTCAACTAATTTCTTACGTGTCATAGCCGAAAAGCGTTTCCAGCGCTATAATGGTGGGCTTGATGCGTTATTTTTGCGCAAAACCCCAATTCGACGTTTGAATTCTTCCTGAGAGGCTTCATGAACCAGGCAACCCAGCAACAAAACAGCATCCGCGACCTGATTGCTAAAGGTAAAGAGCAAGGCTTTTTGACTTACGCCGAGGTGAACGACCACCTCCCAGACTCTGTTGTTGATCCGGAGCAGATCGAAGATATCGTCCGCATGATCAACGACATGGGTATCTCGGTGCACGAACAAGCGCCTGAAGATGACAACACCCTGTCAGACAATGCCGTTTCGACCGATGACGACGCTGCAGAAGCTGCTGCAGCTGCATTAGCCACCGTGGACAGCGACTTTGGTCGCACCACTGACCCTGTGCGTATGTACATGCGCGAGATGGGCACTGTTGAGCTTTTAACACGTGAAGGCGAGCTGCGTATCGCTAAGCGTATAGAAGCAGGTCTTAACCAAGTGGGTTACGCAGTCGCACTATTCCCACCCTGTATACAGATGCTTCTCGATAAATTTGACGAAGTTGATGCTGAAGAGACACGTCTCAACGATGTCATCGCAGGCTTCAAACTCCCAGACATTGGTGATGCAACCCCAATGCCTGAAAACAGCAACAACAATAGCTCTGACGACAATGACTCAAATGATGACGATGACGACAGCAGCTCAGAGCCAGAAGATACCGGCATCGACTTAGA
>VMDJ01000050.1 GCA_008080925.1 Gammaproteobacteria bacterium | reverse complement strand
GAGTTCATCACCGTCGCTAACATGCCCATATGATCGCCTCGCACGCGGTCAAAACCACCACCCGCAAGACCAGCACCTCGGAAGATATTGCCACCACCGATAACCACGCCTACTTGAATGCCCTTTGCAACCAATTCAGCAATATCCGCCGCATAACGCGCCAGAGTCGCTGAATCGATACCAAAATCACCATCACCCATGAGCGCTTCTCCGCTCATCTTAAGGAGTAGTCGTTTTGGTAATTGAGCATTTGGCATTGGGTAAGGTTCCTTTAAATCTGGCTAAAACAAAAGACCCGCACTAGGTGCGGGTCTGATGTTATCACTCGCCGCGAGCGGCTGCGGCTTGTGCCATAACTTCATCTCTGAAGTTTTCTGTTTTCTTCTCGATACCTTCACCCACTTCGAAGCGATTGAAGCTATTCAAGGTTACGCCACTGCTGCTCAGCAACTTACCGACGGTGGTGTCTGGATCTTTAACGAATGCCTGACCAACCAAAGTAATCTCTGCCAAGTACTTACGCATACGACCTTCAACCATCTTCTCGATAATGTCAGCTGGCTTACCGCTCTCTTGAGCCTGAGTCACAACGATATCACGCTCTTTCTCAAGTAATTCAGCAGGAACACCTGACTCATCAATACAAACTGGGTTAACTGCAGCAACGTGCATTGCCACATCACGACCCAAGTCAGCATTCTGGTCGGTATCAACAACAACACCAATACGGTTGCCGTGTAGGTAGCTAGATAAAACACCTGCAGTCGAGAAACGCATCATGCGACGAACTGTCATGTTCTCACCGATCTTAGAGATCAATGCCTGACGAGCTTCTTCAATAGTGGTTGCTTCACCTTCGTGCAGTGGCAACGCCACAAGCGCTTCTACGTCAGCAACATCACTGTTCAGTGCGCGATTAGCAATTGCATCAGCGAATGACTGGAAATTCTCGTCTTTAGCAACGAAGTCAGTTTCACAGTTAACCTCAACCATTGCTGCAGACTTACCGTCAGCTGAAATAGCCACTTTGATAACGCCATCTGCCGCAATACGACCTGCTTTCTTAGCCGCTTTTGCTTGGCCAGATTTACGCATGTTTTCGATTGCAACTTCGATATCGCCGTTAGTTTCTTCGAGTGCTTTCTTACACTCCATCATGCCAGCACCAGTACGCTCGCGAAGTTCTTTAACCAATGAAGCAGTAATTGCCATGATTACATCACCTTTAACTTTTTAAATTCATGTAAAGCACATCACCCGCAGTGCGGGTGATGTAACTAATCGATAAGCGTTGGATTACGCCTCAGCTGATTTGTCGCTAGCGACAGCGCGAGCAGCAGCCGTACGACCTTCCAAGACAGCAGCAGAAGCTTCTTGAACGTACAACTGAATCGCACGAATTGCGTCATCGTTACCTGGGATAACGTAATCAACGCCCTTAGGGTCATTGTTAGTATCAACAATGGCAATAACCGGAATACCTAGCTTATTAGCTTCAGCAATCGCGATATCTTCGTGACCACAATCGATAACAAACAGCGCATCAGGCAGGCTGTTCATGTCTTTAATACCGCCCAAGCTAAGCTCAAGCTTTGCCAACTCACGATTCAGGGTTAGCTGCTCTTTCTTGTTAAAGCGAGCTGCCATAGAACCATCTTCATTCATTGCCTCAAGCTCTTTCAGACGCTTGATTGATTGCTTGATGGTTTTGAAGTTTGTCAGCATGCCACCCAACCAACGATGGTTAACGTATGGCATACCACAACGTTGTGCTTCTTCTGCAACAACACCACGCGCTGCGCGCTTAGTGCCGACGAACATAATCTTGCCGCCGTTTGAAGCTAACTTACCTACGAAGTTCATCGCATCTTGGAAAAGAGGCAGTGATTTTTCGAGGTTGATGATATGGATTTTGTTACGCTGACCAAAGATGAACGGTGCCATCTGTGGGTTCCAGTAACGGGTCTGGTGACCGAAATGCACGCCTGCTTCGAGCATCTGGCGCATAGATACTTTGCTCATTTGAATCTCCGAATTCGGGTTAAGCCTCCACGCATCCTGTTAACCCACCGGCTAGCCGGCACCCAGATCAAGCAGTTGCGATACGTGTGTGGAATAGTTGTTTTGCTGCACCATTGCCGCAAAACGGCGCGTTTTATACCATAGGGCCTTGTCCGACTCAATAAATTCTGTGATTTTGGGCGAATTAACCTTTAGTTTTCATTACGTTAGCCTGGATTACTTAGCCCATGCCTGTTGTTATCAAATCCGCAGAAGATATCGAAAAAATGCGCATCGCCGGCCGCCTAGCTGCCGAAGTGCTTGAAATGATTGGAGAATATGTCAAAGCGGGGGTCACAACCGACGAATTAGACCGCATTTGCCATGACTATATCGTCAACGAACAAGATGCGATTCCTGCACCGCTCAATTACCGCGGATTCCCAAAATCCATCTGCACCTCGGTGAACCATTGCGTCTGCCACGGTATTCCCGCCGACAAAAAACTGAAAAACGGCGACATCATTAATATCGATGTCACCGTTATCAAAGATGGCTACCACGGCGACACCAGTAAGATGTTTTTCGTGGGTAAAGCTCAGCCCTTCGCTCAACGGTTAGTTGACGTCACTCACAAAGCGTTATGGACAGGTATCGAGCTAGTCAAACCTGGTACTACCCTAGGTGATATTGGTCACGCCATTCAAACCTATGTTGAATCCGAACACTTCAGTGTGGTGCATGAATACTGCGGTCACGGCATCGGTAAAGGCTTCCATGAAGATCCACAAATTCTTCACTACGGTAAAGCTGGCACAGGCATGGCGCTTCAAGAAGGCATGACCTTCACCATCGAACCGATGGTCAATGCCGGCAATCGTCACGTCAAATTGATGCCAGATGGCTGGACAGTGATCACTAAAGATCGAAAACTCTCTGCTCAGTGGGAACACACGATTTTGTGCACCGCTGATGGATATGAGGTTCTCACTCTGCGTAACGAAGAGCGCTAATGTTCGACACCCTTCTGCAGCAACTCGATCAAAGCACACAATCGATTGCTGACTACAAACAGTCGCATAAAGCAGGTCGCGAACTACTCGCCGAAAAATTCCATGCTGGCGAAGCGATCGAACTACTTGTTCGCGGTCGCTCAGAACTGGTTGATCAACTACTTCATCGCGTCTGGCAAAAACATATGGGTGAAAGCTCAGCGGCTAGCTTGATTGCCGTAGGCGGTTATGGCCGAGGCGAGCTCCACCCCGCCTCTGATGTCGACCTGCTTATCCTCACGCAAGAAGAACCCGAAACGCTTGCCCCGCAATTAGAACCCCTCATCATGTTCCTGTGGGACATCGGACTGGAAGTTGGCCATAGCGTTCGCACCCTAGAGGAATGCATCGAAGAAGCCCGTAAAGATGTAACGGTTGCTACCAATCTAATGGAATCTCGACTTCTCTCTGGTAACAAATCCCTATTCGATAATATGTCTGAACAAACCAACAGTTCGCACATGTGGCCAAGTGATGAATTCTTTACCGCCAAACTAGAAGAGCAGAAGGCACGACATTCTAAAGTAGAAGGTAGCAGTCACGACCTTGAACCCAATATCAAATCAAACCCTGGCGGCTTACGTGACATCCAAATCATCGGCTGGGTGGTCAAGCGTCATTACGGTGATAACAAGCTTGCAGACCTATTCGATCGCGGCTTTCTCACTGAAAAGGAATACAAGACACTTATTGATGGCGAGCGTTTTTTATGGCGCATCCGTTTCGCACTTCACTTACTTACAGGGCGACATGATGACCGCTTGTTGTTTGAGCATCAACGCAAGCTAGCTGCGCAATTTGGTTATAACGATGAGAACACTAATTTAGCCGTTGAGCAGTTCATGCAAACCTATTACCGCACGGTAGTTCGCTTGCAACGACTCAATGAAGTTTTATTACAGCTTTTCAACGAAGAGATCCTACTCAAGCAACAAGTTGGTGAACCTATCGTCATTAATCGCCGCTTTCAAACGCGCGACGGTTACTTAGAAGTCATTAATCCGGGGCTTTTTGCGAAAAACCCGCTTTCAATGCTGGAGATCTTTTTATTGCTTGAGCAACACCCAGAAATCAAAGGTGTACGTGCAAGCACTATTCGCTCGATTCGGGCTCACCGCCATCTCATTGATGAAAGTCTTCGTAACAGCATCCAAGCGAAAAGCCTATTCATGGAATTGTTACGGCAGCCTTACGGTATTACACATGAGCTTCGCCGAATGCATCGCTACGGCATTTTGGCCCGCTACATACCGGCTTTTCATAAGATCACCGGCTTAATGCAATTTGATTTGTTTCATCTCTA
>VMDJ01000134.1 GCA_008080925.1 Gammaproteobacteria bacterium | reverse complement strand
CGAACGTCTTTACCCATCTTCGCTGACATATCTGCTGCGATAGGCGCCAATGAGTTCTCCTCATCCGCTTTACCTTCTTCTGGACGACCACGGTGTGACATCACCATGACCTTTGCGCCTGCTTTTGCACAATGCTCAATAGTTGGCATAGACGCCGTAATACGCGCATCAGAGGTCACTTTGCCATCTTTAACAGGCACGTTAAGGTCTGAACGAATAAGAACGCGCTTACCCGCTAGATCGAGATCGGTCAGCTTAATGAAAGCCATGTTGAACTCCTAAAATTTAATGATTTAAAAACATTCAGGACACACTGCCTGTGTCCAAAAGGCTTTTAAGAAGAATGGCTGATCACCTAAGTGATCAGCCATATCTCTTTAGCTATTAGCTAGCAACGTGACGTGCGAAACGCAACATGTTGCAGGTGTAGCCGTACTCGTTGTCGTACCAAGAAACAACCTTAACGAAGGTTTCATCCAATGCGATACCTGCTTCTGCATCAAAGATTGATGAGTAGCCACAGCCACGGAAGTCAGTAGAAACAACTTTCTCATCGGTGTATGACAAGGTATCACCGATACCTGCAGTTTCTGATGCTGCTTTCATTGCTTTACAGATTTCTTCGTACTTAGCTGGCTTATCCAACTCAACAGTCAGGTCAACAACAGATACGTCTGAAGTTGGTACGCGGAATGCCATACCAGTCAACTTACCGTTCAACTCTGGCAATACAACACCTACTGCTTTAGCTGCACCGGTAGATGATGGAATGATGTTTTCCAAAATACCGCGGCCGCCGCGCCAGTCTTTCATTGAAGGACCGTCAACAGTCTTTTGAGTAGCCGTCGCTGCGTGAACAGTCGACATCAAACCACGCTTGATACCCCAGTTGTCGTTAAGAACCTTAGCGATTGGTGCCAAGCAGTTAGTAGTACAAGACGCTGCTGAAACGATGTTCTGGCCTGCGTAAGTCTCGTGGTTAACACCGTATACAAACATTGGAGTTGTATCTTTAGATGGTGCTGACATTACAACTTTCTTAGCGCCTGCATCGATGTGCTTCTGACAAGTCTCTTCAGTCAAGAAGAAGCCAGTACACTCAAGTACTAAGTCAACATTGATGTCACCCCAAGCAAGATCTGAAGGATCACGCTCAGCAGTCAAACGAATAGTCTTGCCGTTAACAACCAAGTTGTTACCGTCTACTGCAACATCACCTTTGAAGTTACCGTGAACTGAGTCGTACTTCAGCATGTATGCCAAGTAGTCTGCATCCAACAAGTCGTTGATACCGACAACTTCGATGTCGTTTGAAAAATCTTGTGCAATTGCACGGAACGCCATACGACCGATACGACCGAAACCGTTAATACCTACTTTAATAGCCATTTACTAACTCCTAATTATTGGCCGATCAGCGCCGGCCTTTTCTAAATTAAACCGATTAACCTAATACGCTTTTCGCTGTAGCCACTACATTGTCTACAGTGAAACCAAACTCTTTGAACAACTCGCCAGCAGGCGCTGATTCACCGAAGCTCTTCATTGCTACGATGCCGCCATCAAGACCAACGTACTTGTACCAAGACTGATCAACGCCAGCTTCAATTGCTACACGCTTAACACCTGGGGTAAGAACTGAATCTTTGTAAGCTTGATCTTGCTTATCGAATGCACACGTTGATGGCATAGAAACCACACGCACCTTGGCATCCATCGCCGCTGCTGCATCAACCGCCAAAGAGACTTCAGAACCGGTAGCAATGAAAATAATGTCCGCATCGCCATCACAATCTTTCAAGACGTAACCGCCCTTCTCGATGTTCTTCACTTGCTCTGCAGTACGCTCCATTGGCGTGAGGTTTTGACGTGAGAACACCAAACCAGTTGGTGCATTGCCACGCAGCATAGCCATCTTCCAAGATACCGCTGACTCGACAGCGTCACACGCACGCCAAGTTTCAAAACCTGGAATAACACGCATGGTTGAGAGTTGCTCAACAGGCTGGTGAGTTGGGCCATCTTCACCCAAACCAATTGAGTCGTGGGTGTATACATAAATAGTGCCGATCTTCATCAAAGCAGACATACGCAATGCGTTACGCATGAACTCCATGAACATGAAGAAAGTACCACCATAAACTTTAAAGCCACCGTGAAGAACCATACCGTTCATCATGTGCGCCATACCGAATTCACGAACACCCCAAGACAGGTAGTTACCGTTCGCGTTTTCTTTATTCACTTTGACAGTGCCTGACCAATTAGTCAGATTAGAGCCGGTAAGGTCAGCCGAACCACCGAACATCTCTGGCAGCAAAGGGCCCATAGCTTCAATCGCGTTTTGAGACGCTTTACGTGACGCAATGTTTGGCATGTCTGCTTGTGTTTGAGCGATGAACTTGTCCATCTCAACTTCGAAGTTACCAGGCAGCTCACCCGCCATACGACGCTGAAACTCAGCCGCTTCCGCAGGGAACGCTGCTTTATATGCCGCAAACTTTTCATTCCATGCTGCTTCGTCTTTAGCGCCTTGCTCTTTGTGATCCCAACCCGCATAAACGTCTGCTGGAATTTCAAATGGCGCTGCAGTCCAACCCAACTCTTTACGAGTCAGTGCAATCTCGTCATCACCTAAAGGAGCGCCGTGGCAGTCATGACCACCCGCTTTATTTGGTGAACCAAAACCGATAGTGGTCTTACAACAAATCATTGAAGGCTTGTCAGTTACAGACTTGGCTTCTTCGATAGCTTTGTTAATCGCATCTGCATCGTGACCATCAACATCAGCAATCACGTGCCAGTTATATGACTTGAAGCGCGCAGGTACGCCAACTTCCATCCAATCACCGATGTGGCCATCGATAGAGATGTCATTGTCGTCCCAGAAAGCAATCAACTTACCAAGACCTAAAGTACCTGCCATCGCACAAGACTCGTGCGACAGACCTTCCATCAAACAACCATCACCTAAGAATACGTAGGTGTTGTGATCAACGATCTCGTGACCTGGCTTATTGAATTGTGCCGCCAAGGTGCGCTCAGCAATCGCCATACCAACAGCGTTGGTGATGCCCTGACCCAAAGGACCAGTCGTTGTTTCGATGCCATCTGCGTAACCGTACTCAGGGTGACCTGCTGTCTTTGAGTGCAACTGACGGAAGTCTTTGATGTCATCAATGGTCAGATTGAAGCCAGTTAAATGCAGCAATGAGTAAATCAGCATCGAGCCGTGGCCATTCGAAAGAACGAAACGGTCACGGTCAGCCCACTTGGCGTTAGTTGGGTTGTACTTCATGTGATCGTTCCAGAGCACCTCAGCGATATCCGCCATGCCCATTGGGGCACCCGGGTGACCTGAGTTAGCTTTTTGAACAGCATCCATAGATAACGCGCGAATGGCGTTGGCAAGCTCTCTGCGTGAGGACATAAGTCTCTCCTGATCTAATGTTTAAAAGTTGTGGTCTTGATAGGCGAAAACCCAGCAAGAATTGAATTCTTCAATTGCACCTAGCGATCAGTGCTAGGGCGTCTGCAGCGAGGGGCAGACTTAGCAAAAGCGACGGGCATTCTCGCTCAGGTGTCTTATACGGGGCAAGATAGGAAGTAAGGAATATTCAAATATACCCATAAAATTTAAATTTATGCGCACAAGTGATTGATTTTATAGGGAAGATAAATCCCCATAAAAACTAATCTTTGATCCATTTGATCGAACAACCCATGCTCGAGAGCTGTTCAGCGGGTCCTTTTTGAGTCTCAGCGACCTCTTTCATGGCCTCAAACAGGTCGCGACGGACATCGGGGTCAGCGGCTTCTTTGCGACTCTCATCCAAACGACCTCGATATTGCAGCTCACCTGAACGGTTATAGCCAAAAAAGTCTGGCGTACAAACCGCACCGTAAGCTTTTGCAACGGCTTGAGATTTATCTAATAAGTATGGGAATGGAAAATCCATCTGCTGAGCGATCGCCTGCATATTTTCAAAAGAATCTTCAGCGTAATCAGTCGGATCATTCGACATGATTGCTACGCTATTAATACCTAACGCTTTGAGCTCACGCGTATCTCGCACTAAGCGGTCCAGTATGGCTTTCACATAAGGACAGTGATTACAGATAAACATGACCAACAGCCCGTTCTCACCCATACAGTCTTGCATGCGCCATGTTTTGCCATCGACGCCAGGCAAGGCAAAGTCGATAACCGGTTGTCCAAAATCACATACTGGGGGCTGCAACGAGACCATGATTAAAACTCCATCATTAAGCTTTCAAATGCGCAGGCATTCTGACAAAAGCCTATCCCACGCTCAATAAGGGTATACTCGCGCCCTTCAAGCCCCCCCCCTAAGAGGGAGCACTGGATACAATCTAAGGAGTTTTAGCTCGATG
>VMDJ01000141.1 GCA_008080925.1 Gammaproteobacteria bacterium | reverse complement strand
CAATCAGTCCGCGTGCAGCAAACCGGCATTGGTGAGCATATGCACCTCGGCTGCGGCATTTTCATCCCTCATAAAGGTATTGAAGCGGTGAAGAAATCCGAAGATGATTAAATCAGAATAGTCCAATATACTTGGATACTCGCTTCCCAACGAAGCATATGAATTTTCTAAAGAGAGCAGCACTGACTTGCAGCGATAAGCCGCACAGCACTGATCTCAACGATAAAACCCTGTAGTAAGGAGTAAGACAATGTCACTAGAAGTGAATGGCAAGACTATCGAACTCGATGATCACGGCAACTTGGTTAACACCGCTGACTGGTCAGAAGAGGTTGCACACGCTTTAGCAGCGGCTGACGACACCATGGGTGAGCTCACTCAAGAGCACATGGACGTTATTAACTACCTTCGTGCGCAGTACTTTGATGAAAACGAGCAGCCAATGGAGCGCGTTATCAACAAAGGCATGTCAAAAATTTGGGGCAAGAAGTTGAGCAGCAAAGACCTGTATCAATTGTTCCCAGGTGCACCTTCTAAGCAAGGTAACCGCATTGCAGGCTTGCCATACGTTGCACGTAAAGGCGGCTACTAATCAATCATCCGATTGATGATAAAAAGCCCCGCAGTGCGGGGCTTTTTTGTCTCTGCTTAACTACCCTTAACATCGTTAGGAACTAAAAATGTCACTCGATAACATCAAAGAATTTTTGCAAAAGATGCAAGCCGATCAGGATCTGAAAAATGAAGTGCTATCTGCTTCAACCGCAGATGATGTTGCACGCATTGCTATGCGTTTAGGTTATGAATTCTCGGGTGATGAATTGCTGAGATTTTCTGGACAGAAAGTGGGCCAAGTCACTGTAAGAAAAAATGACATCCCCGGCGAGTACCATTAAGTCATAACCAACTCAGGTTAAGCGCCAGTCACCAAAAACGCTTACCGCACTGAATGTTATTTTCAGAGATCACTACACATTCGGTATCCCCAAAATTAAACGTCCGTATTTCTCGCCATTGTCTTTTTAAGTAGCGATTTAATCGCTCTGGCGGTGGTTGCTCAAACCGATCGTAGGGCACGTAATAACGAGGTGACATATCTACATATGGCGCTGGCATATAAGGTGGTAGAGGTTGCAATGGCTGTTGTGGCTGCGCACTCACATCCGATATCAACAATGCAATAAAAGCCAGAAGTAAGTACTGCATATCAAACGCGTTTAAACGTCAGCCCACATCCGTAATAGATTCGAATAACTGCGATCAACCGACTTCGCATGATCACTATCTGGCTCAGTCTTTAAGAGATGTTCACGCGCGCTATCTAATTCAAACAGCAGCTCACGCTGAGAAGCATCACGCACAAAACTCTGCACCCAGGTTAATGCCACCAAGCGTTCACCTTTAGTGACTTCAGCCACGTGATGCACACTGCCTGATGGATAAACCACCGCACTGCCTGCGGCAAGTTTGGTTTTCTGATCACCAAACGGCGTGCGCACAACCAATTCACCGCCTTCGTATTCAGAAGGATCATTCAAAAAGATCGTCATAGAGACATCAGTACGGAACTTACCACCCCCCATAATCGGATCGTCAACATGATCGCCATAGGTCATACCCGGCTGGTAACGCGCAAAGATAAAGTCCGCCATGCGGTTAGGAAGCGCTGCACTTCGAAAACGCGCATTCTGAGCCACGCTTGCCATCACAATGCGATTCAAGCGCTCAGTAAGTTCGGGCGAAGGCTGTATCTCTTCGTTATTTTTAACCCGGCGCGCAGCCATGCCAGCGGTTAACTTTCCGTCAACAAACTGTCCTTCAGCCAAAATCTCACGCAACTTTTGGATCTGCGGCTCATTGAGCAAATCAGGAATTGTGATTAACACCGAAATCACCTTTAAATAATTTGATATGCACATGATACGCAATGACACAGTAAATCCCTACTGCTAACCACGACATCCATAAACACATGCCGTTACACTATGCGCATCTTTTTTAGCCGCTTGAGATGTGTCATGCAGTTATCCGTCACCCTCGCCGACCAACTTATCGAACTCAACGTGCCTGATGAATTCATCGAACAGGCCAGTGACTTTTTCGACAAGATGGATAACGACATGAATGCCGGCTGGCAAATTAACCGCGAATGGGTTGACCAACCAGACCAATACCTGCGCGGCCAGATCGCCGCAGACAAACTCCTTACCGCATTGGAAAACGAAGACTTTAAATTAGGTCGATTGATGGCAGGTTATATCGCCTCACGTTTTCCGCATATCGAACAAGTCGAACTCTCTGAACAAGGTGAGATCCGAGATCACACCTTAAAACTCGGAGACAGCGCCCCCGTCAGTAGCCAATCAACCATGGGTTTTGATCACAGCGCTGTACCTGGTGGTAAAAATAAAATCGAAGCAATGGCGCAAGCCGGCAAAGAAGTCAGTAGCGTGTTTAAAATGGGTAAGCAATACAAGTTCTCTGTGTTTAATCACAAAACCCAAGCATGGAATGAATCGGGCGCTTACGGTTCAAAAGAAGCTGCTGAACAAGCCCGTGATTTGGCCTTCAAACAACGCTTTGATGCGCTAACCAAATAACATGGCGATCATTGATCACATGACCTCACCTTTGGTCATTCGTGATCCTGATGGTAAAGAGCATATTGCAGCCGTCTGTTTCACACATCCACAAGGCTTGCTCTATCTCGATCTTTTTTGGCATCAATCATCCCCTGATAAAGCTGCACACCTAATTAAAGGCGAACTAAAGGGCGATGGTCCGTGGCGAATTGCTGATTACCGCATTCGCGTCCTCGGTTGCCACAACACCGACCCGCACCTTGCAGATGAGTTTGCGCAATGGAATGACTACCTAGCAGCAAATCCCAATAGCTATCCACCTCGCCAACAAATCGAAGAGATCGCGGAACGTCTTGGCGCCAAACCCATTCCTTTGCCTTATTCTGAAACCCTATAATCGTGTTTTGTTAGAAACCCTTCTTTTAAATGAAATTCAATCCATATCTAAATCGAGAAAGTAATGAGTTCAGATAAATTCGAGAGAGGCCTTGCTGTTAGACGAAAAGTGCTAGGCGATGAATACGTCGATCGTGCGTTAAATTCAGCCACCGAATTTTCTAAACCCTTACAGCAGATGATTACTGAAAACGCTTGGGGTAGCATTTGGGCTGAAGGAATTATTCCTGACCGTATTAGAAGCCTAATCACAATCGCTATTCTTGCTTCGCTCAAGGCATCGGCGGAGTTAAAAACACATGTGCTTGGCGGTCTTCGAAATGGTTGTACCGTCGAAGAAATACAAGACGTTTTGCTTCAATGCACAGTCTACTGTGGCGCACCGGCGGGTATCGAGGCATTTAGAGCTGCCAATGAAGTCATCTCAGAGTGGCAGAAGAAAGAATCTCAAGACTAACCACCCGATCCAGCTACTTCTCACTCAGACATCCCACTATCCGGAATAATTTCTCACGCCCTGTATAATGCGCCGCTTTCTAGCGAAACCGATCTAAGAGAGCCGCATGTTCAATCTCACCTGCCCTGGCAAGCAATGCGTTAAAAATGATGTCTTATCAGGCCTGACTGTTGCTTTAGCGCTTGTCCCTGAAGCTGTTGCTTTTGCCTTTGTTGCTGGCGTGGAACCACTCGTCGGTTTGTATGGCGCTTTTATGATGGGCTTGATCACTGCATTGATCGGTGGTCGCCCTGGCATGATCTCAGGTGCAACTGGCGCAATGGCGGTTGTCATGGTGGCCTTAGTTGCCACTCACGGCGTGCAGTACCTATTTGCAGCGGTCGTATTAACTGGTGTGATTCAAATACTCGCCGGCGTATTTCATCTCGGCAAGTTCATTCGCTTAGTGCCACACCCCGTCATGTTGGGTTTTGTAAATGGCTTAGCCATTGTGATCTTCCTGGCGCAAATGAAGCAATTCCAATTCATTGCCGCTGATGGCAGCTTGCAATGGCTTCCCTCTGACCAAATGGCACTGATGCTTGGCTTGATTGCACTCACCATGGCGATCATTCACTTCCTACCCAAGCTAACCTCTGCTGTTCCAGCATCCCTAGCTGCGATCGTAACCGTCACCTTGATCGTAATTGGCTTAGATCTCGATACACGTTCAGTCGTCGATGTCTTACGTGATATGACTGGCGATGCCAACGCAACCATTGCGGGTGGTTTACCGAGCTTTAGCATCCCAGCCGTGCCACTCACATGGGAAACGCTTGAGATCATTTTGCCTTACAGCATCATCTTGGCCGGCGTAGGCTTGATCGAGTCTCTGTTAACTTTAACTTTAATTGACGAGATCACTGAGACACGCGGTCGCGGAAATAAAGAATGTGTAGGCCAAGGCGTGGCAAATTCCGTTAACGGTTTCTTTGGCG
>VMDJ01000098.1 GCA_008080925.1 Gammaproteobacteria bacterium | reverse complement strand
GCTCAAAACCGTCGTGTAGAGATTCGCACTAAGTAAGCTCACATAACGAAAAAACCCGCAGGTCTCTCGATCTGCGGGTTTTTTATGGCTTAAAGAAAGGTTAGATCTTCTTGGCCTGATCAATCGCATTACCGATGTAACTACCAGGTGTCAGCTTTTTAAGCTCCGCTTTAGCGTCATCAGGTAAATCCAAACCATCAACAAAGGCTTGCATGCCTGCTTGATCAACACGATGACCACGGGTGAGTTCTTTTAACTTCTCGTAGGGTTTTTCAATACCGTAGCGACGCATCACGGTTTGAATCGGCTCGGCGAGGACTTCCCAGTTAGCATCTAGGTCATCCGCTAGGCGCTTAGCATCTGCTTCTAACTTACTAATGCCTTTAAGAACCGATTGAATAGCGACTGAGGTATAGGCAATACCTACACCCATGTTTCTAAGAACGGTTGAGTCAGTTAGGTCACGCTGCCAACGAGAGACAGGAAGCTTGCTCGCTAAATGACCAAATATGGCATTCGCGATACCAAAATTACCTTCGCCGTTTTCGAAATCAATAGGGTTAACTTTGTGTGGCATCGTTGAAGAGCCAACTTCACCCGCAACGGTTTTTTGTTTGAAGTAACCGATCGAGATGTAGCTCCAGATATCACGGCAGTAATCAATCAAGATGGTGTTGAAACGCGCCATGCCATCAAACAACTCTGCCATATAATCGTGTGGCTCAATTTGAATGGTGTAGGGGTTCCATGTCAGGCCAAGTGACTCGACAAAAGCCTGAGCAAACTCTTCCCAATCGATATCAGGATAAGCTGAGATATGTGCGTTGTAGTTACCAACAGCGCCATTAATCTTGCCCATTAAGGGAATGTTTGCGATTTGCTCTTTCTGACGCTCAAGGCGGTACACCACATTCGCCATCTCTTTACCTAAAGTGGTTGGGGAGGCAGTTTGTCCGTGCGTACGAGAGAGCATCGGCTTATCAGCATGATCGTGTGCGAGAGAACGAATGGCGTCGATGATTTGTTGCGCTTGCTTAAGGAAAACGTCAGCACGCCCTTCACGCAGCATCAAAGCATGAGATAGGTTGTTGATATCCTCTGAGGTGCAGGCAAAGTGAATAAATTCAGTAACAGCTTCTAGCTCGGCATTACCCGCAATCTTTTCTTTCAGCAGATACTCGACTGCTTTTACATCGTGATTGGTGGTTGCCTCAATCTCTTTAACGCGAAGTGCATCAGATTCGCTGAAGTTGGCCACAATGCCATTGAGTAGGGCATTGGTTTCAGCAGAGAAAGGCTGAACCTCTTTAATTTGAGGGTGCGCAGACAGCGCTTGGAGCCAGCGGATTTCGACGGTAACGCGCTGCTTAATCAGACCAAATTCACTAAAAATTGGGCGTAAATCAGCAGTTTTGCTGCCATAGCGACCATCCATTGGTGAGATCGCAGTTAGCGTACTTAAATCCATCTCGGCTCCGAATCATTGATTAAGCGCCATATTATAAAGATGTCAGCCTATGCTGACGAGTCACTTAACCGGTGCAGGTTCTGTGCGAGGCTCACTACTAAACTGCTGCTTGGCCTTTTCGTACAGATTACTGCTCTCGGTTTTGATCGATTGGTAGGCCTCACTGTTTTGCACCTTGTCCACAATCTCGCCGCCTTTGGTTTTTGCCGACTGGTAGGTGTCGCTTTTTTCGACTTTCTCGGCGGTTTCAGCGGTGGTTTCCTTTGTTTCAGACCAAATAGCACTTCCAAGCTCTTTTGTCTTATCCCACCAACTGCTAAAAGTGCTACTTATCGATGATTCTTCACCATGGTTATCTGCAAACGCAAGGGTGCTAAATAAAACTAGTGAGATAGCAAGAATGTTTTTCATGAAAAGTGTCCTTAAGTTAAATAACGGTTTTTAGTTGATTCGCGAGTTGCGCGATCTTTTTTCTATTTAATAAAAGCTGCCAGCGTTTGCCGCCAGTTTGTCGCCACAAGACAGCAGCACGAATGCCCGCTAAAAGTGACGCTCTGATCATCGCTGCGGTATCCGTATTTTGTAGATTACGGCCATCACCTTTAACAATGATCTTCGGCTGTATCGGACTAACGAATTGCGAATAAGTTTCTGCAAGTTGTGCAGTTTGTGCCTGCTGTGAGAATTCAAATGCTTTAGTACGGTCAGCGAGATTATCGATCGCATCGGTAATCTGGTTGAGAGTCCTTGAGTCATTCAGTAACTTGTCGCACAGCTGAATGATTGAGATGACATACCGAGTGATCTCCATGTCGCGCTCACGAGGGCGCTCTAATTGTGTCCACAAGGTATGCAGCCCTAATTGAACACCTGCTTGACTACCAAATACGCCGCTCACTGAAGGCGGGTTGAGATCAAACAACGATAACAAACTCGCATCATAAGCTGATGTATCAGTACGACCATCATGCGCAAGATCAGTCACCATGCGCGCAGATTGAAAAATACCGGCAAGCGCGATGACGCGATCTTCTTCGGTATAGCTCATTGGATAATTCCTCCGCCAAGACATTCATCGTCCTGGTAAAACACTATCGACTGCCCCGGTGTAATTGCACGTTGTGGATCTGTGAAGCTCACCTTGGCTAAACCATCTTTGATAACCACAGCGCAGTCTTGTAAGGGTTGGCGATGACGGCAGCGTGCTTGACAACTAAACGATGTTGCAGGCGCTGCATCTCGAGTCCAGTGCAACTGTTCAGCGATTAAGCTATCGCGCATCAGTGACTTATGTTGATGACCTTGCACCACATATAAAATATTTTTCTCCAGATCTTTGCGGGCGACAAACCATGGGGTGTTTTCATGCTCGTTTGTTCCACCAATGCCAAGACCTTGACGTTGACCAATGGTGTAGTACATCAAACCTTGATGATCACCAAGACATTCACCATCCAGTGAATGAATCTCACCTGGATTAGCAGGCAAGTAATTAGATAAAAAGTCTTTAAAGCGACGCTCACCAATAAAACAAATGCCGGTTGAATCCTTCTTTTTAAAATTAGCAAAGCCGGCTTTCTCAGCCAGTGCGCGCACCTCGGGCTTGGGCATATCTTGTAGCGGGAAAAGGGCTTTGGTTAATGCTCTCTGTCCAAGCATATAAAGAAAGTAGGTTTGATCTTTATCGTGGTCGACTGCTTTAATGAGTCGTGAGATATCCGACTGATGATCAATGCCGGCATAGTGACCAGTAGCAATGTAATCAGCGCCAAGCTCAAGCGCGTAATCTAAAAAGGCTTTGAACTTAATCTCGCGGTTGCATAACACATCCGGGTTAGGAGTGCGGCCTGCTTGGTATTCAGCCAAGAAATGCGCAAACACGTTATCCCAATATTCCGATGAGAAGTTTACGGTGTGTAAATGAATACCTAATGTGTCAGCAACTTGCTGCGCGTCGGCAAGGTCTTCTGCGGCAGAGCAATACTCAGCATCGTCATCTTCTTCCCAGTTCTTCATGAACAAGCCTTCCACTTGATAGCCTTGTTCGATGAGACGGAAAGCGGCAACCGATGAATCAACACCACCTGATAAACCGACAATGACGCGACCTAAGCTCACAAAAAATCTCTAGAAAGAATAAAACAGAAGGATACCCAAGCTAGCGCTCAGTTTCAGCGTTGCCGTTCACGAAACATCTTTTTCATTGCCGGACGTTTAGGCATATCGGGTACCGTTACGACGCGATATTCGCCAAGGGCTAGATCACCTAATTCCCATTCACCGATAGCTGCTCGAATTAATCGCAGTGTCGGGTGCCCAATCGCTGCTGTCATGCGACGCACTTGTCGATTACGACCTTCCGTTATGTTCACCTCAAGCCAGCTATCAGGTATGGATTTTCGCACACGAATCGGCGGGTCACGCTGCCATAAATTCTGTGGTTCATCGATTCGTTTAACCTTTGCTGGCTTAGTAGGGCCATCTTTTAGCACGAGACCATTTCGAAAAAGCTCTAAGGCCTGTTCAGAGGCTTCGCCCTCAACTTGTACCCAGTAGGTCTTCCAGGTGTTCTTTTTGGGGTGCGTGAGCTGATGGGCCAGGCCGCCGTCATCGGTGAGTAACAGCAAGCCCTCGCTATCACGGTCCAGTCTACCAGCAGGGTAAACCCCTGAAATATCGATAAAATCAGCTAATGTTTTACGGCCTTCTTTATCTGTGAATTGGGTTAGAACATCAAAAGGCTTATTAAAAAGAACCAGCTTTGCCATCCGGACATTGTACGGTCTGAGTGCTAAAATCACCGGCATAATTTTTATAACACTCAGAAAGTGGGACCCAAATGGCTTTTGACAAAATCGAAATTCCAGCCGGCGCGGAAAAAATCACCGTAAACGCAGACAACTCTATCAACGTACCTAACAATCCAATCATTCCTTATATTGAAGG
>VMDJ01000008.1 GCA_008080925.1 Gammaproteobacteria bacterium | reverse complement strand
GGGGACATCTTGTTGCTGCATCGCCGCCTCGCATGCAGCTTGATGTTGTGCGGGTACCGTCATACACAACTCATACTCATCACCCGCTGATAGCGGTAGAGACCAATCACCTAACTCAGTGACATACTCAGCAACAGCATCTGACATTGGCAGTTTATCCAAGTAGATCAAAGCACCGACATCACTCTCTTCGCAGATATGTCCAAGGTCACTACCAAGACCATCAGACAAATCTATCGCGCAGCGAGAATGCATTGCCGCTATCAGTCCTAACTCAATACGAGGTTCAGGGCGATCTAATCGCTGTTTTAAGGAAGCTAAGCTGCCTTGCTTCACATAAAGACCTTGTTGCGCCAACAAAGCCAAACCTGCATCACCAAGTTGACCACTGACATAAATCAGATCACCAACACACGCTGCATTGCGTCGCATGCTGTTTGACGGCTCGACAAAACCATGCACCTGCAGCGTGATCGATAAAGGGCCACGGGTAGTATCACCACCCACCAGAGTGAGCTGATGCTTTTTAGCCAGTTCAATAAAACCGGCCATAAAGCGTTTAATCCAGTCAGCGTCTGCATCCGGCAAAGTCACACTTAAGGTTGCCCAAGCAGGTGTTGCACCCATTGCCGCCAAATCACTTAAGTTAACTGCTAGCGCTTTGTAACCTAGAGACTGCGGATCAACATCCGCAACGAAGTGGCGTCCAACCACCAAGGTATCCATGCTAACCGCAAGCTGCTTACCGGCCGGCACCTCTAACAATGCGCAGTCATCACCAACACCCAGCACAACATCTTCACGTTGCGCCGTCGCATCACGGAAGTAATCGCGAATCAGATCAAATTCGCCCGCCATTAGAAACTCTATGAGGTCTTCTTCTCAGCAGCCATTTCAAACGGACGCAAATCTTTCGCCGCTTTATCCAGTACGCCGTTAACGTACTTATGGCCCTGCTCTGCACCAAACACTTTCGCCAGCTCAATCGATTCGTTGATCACAACACGATAAGGCGTTTCTTGATGCATCTTTAATTCATAAGCGCCCAAACGAAGAATGGCACGCTCAACCGGATCGACACTCTCCAAAGAGCGATCGACATGAGGACGAAGCGCTTCATCGAGCTCATTCACATGCTCCGCCACACCTTCAACGAGCAGCGTGAAAAACGCAGCGTCGGTTTTAGGTTCTGCATGATCCGTCAGCATATGAGGCACAACATTGACGATCGGCTGACCACCAACTTGCCATTGATATAAGGCCTGAACCGCTAAGCTACGCGCGAGCGAGCGACCCCGGCTAGCTGGCTTGCTCACCCAATTTCCTTCAACAGGTTAACCATTTCAATCGCAGTAGCCGCAGCTTCGCCACCTTTATTACCTGCTTTGGTACCTGCGCGTTCAATTGCTTGCTCGATGGTATCCACTGTCAACACACCAAACGCGATTGGCACACCGTGGTTCAACGTAACCTGCGACATACCTTTAACGCACTCGCCTGCGACATATTCAAAGTGAGGTGTGCCACCACGGATCACAGCGCCCAGAGCAACGATCGCATCGTATTCACCCTTAGCAGCGACTTTATCCAATACCAATGGCATCTCAAACGCACCAGGCAAACGCACAACAGTAATGTCTTCTTCACGTGCGCCATGACGCTTCAACGTATCAATCGCGCCTGCTTCTAGACTATCGACAACAAAGCTATTCCAACGCGCAACCACAACACAAAAACGTGCATTGCTAACTGTCATTCCGCCTTCAATTGTTTTAACGCTCATCGATTAAGCCTCATTCTCTGTATTCACAAATTCGGTGACCTCTAGGCCAAAACCCGCCAAGGCATGCAGATGCTTTGGCGCACTCATGACGCGCATCTTACGCACGCCAAGCTCAGTCAACATTTGAGCGCCGACACCAATGGTGCGTAGCTCTTCATCGTTCGCTGATGCTTTTAAACTTTTCTTTTCCATCTGCTCGCCATGCTTGATGGTTTCAATCTGGTTGATGATGTCACGAGCAGTGTCGTAGTTACGCAACACAACAATTACGCCCTCGCCTTCTTTTGCAACGCTATCCATCGCCTCACGCAAAGGCCAACCACACTTATTGGTGGATTCAAACAAATCACATAACGAGTTTTGCACGTGCACACGCACCAACGCCGAACGCTCAGGATCAATGTTTCCCATCACTAACGCTAGATGGATGTCGTTACCCACCACGTCTTGGAAGGCGTATAAACGGAAGTCACCATGCTTAGTTGGCAAAACACAGTCACTTACCTGTTCTACGGTTTTCTCGTTACGGATACGGTACTGAATCAAGTCTGCAATCGTGCCAATCTTCAAATCATGCTCTTGAGCAAACTTCTCTAAATCGGGACGGCGCGCCATGCTGCCATCTTCATTCAATATCTCAACGATCACAGAAGATGCAGTTAAACCGGCCAAGCGTGCTAAATCACAACCCGCTTCGGTATGACCTGCACGCACTAACACTCCACCAGGTTGTGCCATCAAAGGAAATACGTGACCAGGTTGCGCTAAATCTTGAGGTTGGGCATTCGGTGCGACCGCAGCTAATACTGTTGTTGCACGGTCAGCTGCAGAGATACCAGTAGTAACACCCTCTGCCGCTTCAATCGATACCGTGAAGTTAGTCGACTCGAGCTGATTGTCGGTATTGACCATCAGGGGCAAACGCAACTGGCGACAATGTTCTTTGGTCATGGTCATACAAATCAGACCACGCCCATAACGCGCCATAAAGTTAATCGCTTGCGCAGTCACCTTCTCAGAAGCCATGACGAGATCGCCTTCATTCTCACGATCTTCGTCGTCCATAATGATGACCATCTTGCCGTTTTTCAGGTCATCGATAATTTCGTCGGTGCTGTTAAGAGCCATAGTGTTTCAAAGTCTTGAATCAAAATGCTTAGGCCCAATACCCACAGGGCCAAGCGGACGCGGATAGTAACAGGAAGCCAGCTTTTACGCTAATTTTGTCTTAAAAACATTGGCTTACATAAAGCCCATTTTACCCGGCAACCAAAGAATGATCTGCGGCGCAGCGATCAGGACAGCGATTGTGATCACGTCAGCGACGAAAAATGGCGCCACTCCCTTAAACACATCGCCGACTGAGCACTCTGGTCGCACCCCGGCAACCACAAAACAGTTCAAACCAATCGGCGGTGTGATCAGACAGACCTCTGCCATCTTCACTGCAATGATGCCGAACCAGATCGATACACCCACATCCGACATTCCGAAAGCTGACTCCGCAGGTGACACACCCACACCGCCATTGAGTGCAATGATCGCTGGATAGACAACAGGCAGCGTTAGCAACAACATACCGATAGCATCCATGAACATGCCGAGCACAGCATAGGCAAGCAGAATAAAAATCAAAGTGATCATGGGGCTTTGATCGAGGCTCGTCAGCCAATCCGAGAAGGCATGCGGCAGGTCCGCAAACCCAAGGAAGCGTACATAGATCAACACACCCCAAATGATCGAGAAGATCATGACTGTCAGCTTGGCGGTTTCCATCAATGAACCTTTCAGCTGATTCCACTTCATGCCTTTAAACAAAGCGAGTAGCAAAATCACAAAGGCGCCTAAGGAGCCAGCTTCAGTTGGTGTACCGACACCGCCATAGATACACACCACGATAATGCCGATCACCACAAAGATCGGGAGCGCTCCCGGTAAGCTCGACCACCGCTCAGCCCAACTGTAGCCAGTCACCGGCGGTCCAAAGTTTTTATTCACCTTGGCAAGGAACACCACCAACATCGCGTAGATGATTGCGGAAACTGCACCCGGCAAGAAACCCGCCATCAATAAAGCGCCGACATCTTGTTCAACAATAATCGCGTAGATAACCAAGATCGCCGAAGGGGGTATCAAGGACGCCAACGTTCCACCTGCCGCCACCACACCGGCAGCAAAGCGCTTGTTATACCCAAGCTTGAGCATCTCTGGCACGGCTATGCGCGCAAACACAGCTGAGGTCGCAACTGAAGCGCCTGATACGGCAGCAAAGCCAGCTGTTGAAAAAACTGTTGCAACTCCCATTCCGCCGGGCAACCAACCCACCCAGCGCTTAGCCGCTTCAAAGAGCGCTTTAGTCAAACCAGCGTGATAAGCCAAAAAGCCAATCAGGATAAACGTAGGTATCAATGACAATGCCACTGAAGACACTTTGGAATGCGGAATTGTGCCCGCCATTTTTGCGGCAACAATGAAGCCCTTCTCAAAGCCAAGCTTCGCTGAGAAAATCCAAACCAAGCCCATGAAGCCGGCAACAGCTGCCGCAAATGCAACGCGTAAACCCAAAATCACCAATACCAACATCAAGCCGGTAATCCACAGCCCAATGGTCATATTGTCCATCTGACCCATCGCTTGGAAGAGTTCGGTCATTTATCACTCCCGAGCGCTTC
>VMDJ01000068.1 GCA_008080925.1 Gammaproteobacteria bacterium | reverse complement strand
TAATACCGGCTTCCTCGATCGCACTGGCGATGAAATCCATACCGCCATGATGGCAGGACCAGTGGTTCGTAAAGCCGAGATGAAAACCCAAGCCTGGATAAAAGCTTATGAAGACTGGAACGTAGATATCGGTCTAGCTTGCGGCCTAAGCGGCAAAGCGCAGATCGGTAAAGGGATGTGGGCAATGCCAGACGAAATGGCTGCTATGGTTGAACAGAAAGTCGCGCACCCTAAAACCGGTGCTAACTGTGCTTGGGTGCCCTCTCCAACGGCTGCGACTTTACACGCCATTCATTACCACCAAGTTGATGTCTGGGCTGAGCAAGAGAAAGTAAAGCAACGCGGCCTTGCCTCACTGGATGATCTTCTCACCCTACCTTTGGCAACTGGCACCTACTCAGCTGAAGAGATCCAGCAAGAGCTCAATAACAACTGTCAGGGCATTCTGGGTTACGTTGTTCGCTGGATTGATCAGGGTGTGGGCTGCTCAAAAGTACCTGACATCTCCGACACCGGCTTGATGGAAGACCGCGCAACATTGCGTATTTCAAGCCAGCACATCGCTAACTGGCTGTATCACGGATGGGTTAATGAAAAGCAAATCATCGAGGCTATGCGCCGCATGGCCAAAGTTGTCGATGGCCAAAACGCGAATGACCCGACGTACACCCCTATCGCACCGACCTATCAGGGCTACGCCTTCGAAAGCTCAAAGCAATTAGTTTTCCGTGGCCGTGAGGTACCAAGTGGTTACACCGAGCCTGTACTCCACGCCATGCGCCTGAGCTTAAAGAACATGGCATTCAATGACTTAGTTCAAGCACCGGTGATGAGATTCTTCTAAAAATTTCATCAAAATCAGCTAAATAAAGGCTTACTAGAGCGTGATTGATCGTGTTGGTGATCTGCTTTTACAAGCCAAGCAATCTTCCGACCATTTCTTAGTCGATCAACTCGAACTCAAAGAATTGATCACCCATTAAAAAGCCGGCTTACGCCGGCTTTTCTTATTGCAGTTCTAGTAGCAATCGATTCAAACGATGCACAAAACTTGCAGGGTCCTCTAACTGACCTCCTTCTGCCAGTAATGCCTGATCAAAGATGACTTGCGCCAAATCATTGAACTTATCTTCATCTGCCTCAGCATCCATGCGCTTAAGTAATGGGTGCTCCAGGTTCAGTTCAATCACTGGTACCGGCATCGGTGCGTCTTGGCCCATTTGCTTAAGTACACGCGCCAAATTTTGACTCATCTCGTAGTCATCTACCACCAAACAAGCTGGCGAGTCGGTCAGACGGGTCGACACACGGGATTCCTTAACCTGCTCACCCAACGCATTCTTCACACGCTCTAGTAAGCCTTTATTGTCTTCGGCCGCTTTCTCTGCCTTTTCCTTATCTGCTTTATCTTCAAGCTCACCCAAATCTAGCGCACCCTTAGCGACAGACTGCAGCTTCTTACCTTTGTATTCGGTAAAGTGCGAGACAAACCATTCGTCAACACGATCAGTTAACAACAAGACCTCGATATCTTTCTTTTTAAATACCTCAAGGTGTGGACTATTTTTAGCCGCTGATAAGGTGTCTGCCGTGATGTAATAGATCTTGTCCTGCTTCTCCGCCATACGTTCGATATAGGCATCAAAAGAAACATCCTGATCTTTAGAATCTGATTTTGTTGAAGCAAAGCGCAGGAGACCACCAATCTTCTCTTTGTTGGCGAAATCCTCACCCGGACCTTCTTTCAGCACATTACCGAACTGATTCCAGAAAGATTGATACTTCTCAGCATCATCTTTAGCTAACTTCTCAAGCATACCCAGCACGCGTTTAACGTTACCGCTGCGGATGTTGTCGATTTTTTTATCCGCCTGAAGAATCTCACGCGAAACATTCAGTGGAAGGTCATCGGAATCAACCACACCTTTAACGAAGCGTAAGTAATGCGGCATCAGCTTTTCAGCTTCATCCATGATAAAGACCCGACGCACATACAACTTCACGCCATGGCGCTGTTCACGATCCCACAAATCAAATGGAGCTTTACTCGGCACGTACAACAAAGTGGTGTACTCATGTGAGCCTTCCACGCGGTTATGCGCCCATGTCATCGCATCTTCGAAGTCATGCGAGATGTGTTTGTAGAACTCTTGGTATTCCTCGTCAGACACATCGGACTTATTACGCATCCATAGCGCGGTACCCGTGTTGACCTGCTCCCATTCTGGCTTTTTATCCGATGGTTTCTCTTTACCATCTTCATCGAACTCGGGTGTTGGATCACTCAGCATCTCAACTGACATCGCGATGTGATCAGAGAATTTGTTAATGATGTTACGCAGGCGCCACTTATCCGCGAACTCCACCTCATCTTCACGCAAATGGAGTGTGATCTTGGTACCACGAGACGGCTTATCGATATTCTCAATGGTGTAGCTGCCTTCACCAGCTGATTCCCAGCGCACACCTTCGTCGGCATTCATGCCCGCACGACGCGTTTCGAGCACCACACGATCCGCCACGATAAACGCGGAGTAGAAACCCACGCCGAACTGACCGATTAATGCAGAGTCTTTTGCCTGATCACCTGACAGATTCTGCAAGAACTTCTTAGTACCTGAGCTAGCGATGGTGCCAATCGTCTCACCAACCTCTGTTCGACTCATACCAATGCCGTTATCTTCGATAGTGACGGTTTTTGCCTCAGCATCTACTGAGATGCGGATCTTAAGATTCGGATCTTCCTCGTATAGAGCATCATTGCTCAGTGCCTCAAAGCGTAGCTTTTCAGCTGCATCAGATGCATTTGAGACCAGCTCACGAAGAAAGATTTCTTTATTCGAATACAGTGAGCGGATCACCAGATTCAGTACTTGACTGACTTCTGCTTGGAAATCGAGGGTTTCTTTTTGCGCGGTAGCCGACATCGTCGCTTTTCTCCCAGGTTTTCTGCGCTTGTAGCGCTAATTTATGAATTCACCCATCAGATGGGGCCAACTAAGGGATTTTCAAGTGAATACAGATGAATTTTGGGTATAAAAAAGCCCGGAGAAATCCGGGCTCTTCGAGCAAAGTGGGGATTAAGCCTCAGCTTCTTCGCCACCTTCTGCTACTTCAGCCTCTGCTTCTTCTGCAGGTGCCTCTTCAGCTGGACGAGGCTCAGTCAATTTGATCAAGCCTTCAGCCAACAAGATCTTTGCCTTTTCTTCGCCGTTTACATAACCGTTAGAACCTTTTACCGCGTGACGACCGTTACGCTTTTGGTAAATGGTGTACTCGGATGTCTTTTTTACTTCTTTCATGCCTTTCACCTTTAAATTGGGACCATGCCCGTTAATGAACGCGCGATTGTAGCGAGGGATGGATCAGATATCGACCCTTCGTTTCATGCCAAAGGTGTGATGAAATCACATCAGGATTTTCAGGAGCCTCCAACATGGAAATTGTTGCTACCACCCCTTTCAAAGATCAAAAGCCGGGCACCTCAGGCTTACGTAAAAAAGTGAGTGTTTTTCAAGGGAAGCACTACCTAGAGAACTTTGTTCAAAGCATCTTTGATACTCAAGCTGACTTAGCTGGTGGCTTATTGGTGATTGGCGGTGATGGTCGTTACTACAACGACACAGCAATTCAAACGATCTTAAAGATGGCGGCCGCCAATGGTGTTGCTCGATGTTTAGTTGGGCATAAAGGCTTACTCTCAACACCTGCAACTTCGGCCGTGATTCGGAAATACTCGGCAAATGGCGGCTTAGTGTTATCCGCAAGTCACAACCCGGGCGGCCCCAAAGGCGACTTTGGTATTAAGTTTAATGTGAGTAATGGCGGCCCGGCTCCAGAGTCTGTCACTGAAGCTATCTTTGCTCGCTCTCAAATCATTGAGAGCTACAAAACACTCTCTACTAATGACATTGACCTGAATACACTCGGCACCCAATCGCTTGGCAATATGTCTATCGAGATCATCGACCCAGTCAAAGACTATGCCGACCTTTTAGAAACTGAGTTTGATTTTGATGCTATTCGCAACTTAATTGCAGGTGACTTCCGCTTCGCTTTTGATGCTATGCACGCGGTCACTGGACCCTACGCCACAGAGCTACTCGAGAATCGATTGGGTGCCCCAAACGGCACGGTTATCAATGGAACACCCCTACCGGATTTCGGAGGCGGGCACCCTGATCCAAATCTTGCGCACGCTAAAGAATTGCTCTCAATGACCCAAGGCAACGATGCGCTCGACTTTGCTGCGGCATCAGATGGCGACGGTGACCGCAATATGATTCTTGGTAAGAACTGCTTTGTCGTACCTAGCGATAGCTTGGCCATCTTGGCGGCGAACGCAACATTGTTCCCGGCATATAAAAATGGCATTCCAGGAGTGGCGCGATCCATGCCAACCAGCCAGGCCACCGATCGGGTTGCTGAAAAACTAGGTATTGAATGTTTCGAGACACCAACCGGTTGGAAGTTCTTCGGTAATCTCCTCGATGCTGGTCGCATC
>VMDJ01000170.1 GCA_008080925.1 Gammaproteobacteria bacterium | reverse complement strand
CGAGGCTGTTGGGGCGGGCATGGCGATGGCGGCAGAGCTGTCCTGTCGACTGGGTTGGATTGATGATAATAAAGTAAACAAAATCAATGCGTTGCTTAATAGAGCATCGTTGCCAGCGTCGCCTCCAGAAAGTATGTCAGGTGCTGACTTTATGGGTTTGATGTCTGTGGATAAGAAGGTTCTGGACGGGAAAATGCGCCTGGTTCTGATGAAGGATATTGGTCATTCGATCATCAGCGATGATTTTGATCCGGCGGCTCTCAAAGCAACGTTAGGCGCTTAAACGCTCTTCACGATTTCCCCTCGGAAGGTGAGCTAATCGCCCTAAACTCGGTCATTTCCGCCCCAAAAGGGGTAGTACCTCTATAAGGATTCCATTATCCTACGCGGTCCTGTGGGTTAGCCGCCTAGGCGCCTGCACGGGCGAGGTCTTCTCGCCGAAAAATATCCAATGTGGAAAAGTTTTCGCGTTACTGAAAAACGATTCAGAGCGCCCTTAAAGTAAGTAAAAGAGGTTGGCCATGACTGGTGCCCTGCCCCCTAAGCAAGGTCTTTACGATCCAGCGAATGAACACGATGCCTGTGGTGTTGGTTTTGTTGCGCATATCAAAGGTGAGAAGTCTCACGCTATCGTTCAGCACGGCTTAACTATTCTCGAACGACTTCATCACCGTGGTGCGGTAGGTGCAGACCCACGTGCCGGAGACGGTGCAGGTTTGTTGCTGCAAATGCCAGATGCATTTTTCCGCAAGTCAGTTTCTTTTGAGCTGCCAGCTGAGGGTGAATATGCCGTCGGTATGGTGTTCTTGCCTCAAGCAGATAAGTCTCGTGCTACTGCTGAGAAGACGATTGAAGATTTCGTTGCGGCTGAAGGCCAAACTCTGTTGGGTTGGCGTGATGTGCCAGTGGATAACAGTGGCTTAGGTTATAGCGTATTGCCTACTGAGCCGGTTATTCGTCAGGTGTTTATTCAACGTGGCAGTAACTGTGCTGATCAAAATGCATTCGAGCGCAAGCTGTTCGTTATTCGTAAGCAAATCGAAAATACCGTGCGTGACGCCAAGCTTGAAGGTGGCGATGCGTTTTACTTCACCTCATTGTCGAGCCGTACCGTTGTTTATAAAGGTATGTTGCTCTCTGATCAGGTAGGCGAGTATTACAAAGACTTAAGCGATGAGAGCATGACCTCAGCATTGGCTTTGGTTCACCAGCGCTTCTCAACCAATACCTTCCCAACATGGGATTTGGCGCATCCGTTCCGCATGATCGCGCACAACGGTGAGATCAACACCGTTCGCGGTAACGTGAACTGGATGGCAGCGCGTAAGTCAGGCATGGCTTCAGACATTCTGGGTGATGATCTGGATAAGATTTGGCCCTTGATTCCAGAAGGTCAATCAGACACCGCATGTTTCGACAACGCACTTGAGCTGCTCGTGATGGGTGGTTATTCAATGTCTCACGCGATGATGATGTTGGTGCCAGAAGCATGGGCGGGTAATCCTCAAATGGATAACGACCGTCGTGCGTTCTACGAATACCACGCTGCTGTGATGGAGCCATGGGATGGTCCTGCTGCGGTTGCCTTTACTGATGGCCGTCAGATTGGCGCAACGCTTGACCGTAATGGATTGCGTCCTGCGCGTTACCTGATCACCGATGATGACTTAGTTGTCATGGGTTCAGAGATGGGCGTGTTGAAAATCCCTGAAGAGAAGATCGTTAAGAAATGGCGTTTACAGCCTGGCAAGATGTTCCTCATCGATATGGAACAGGGTCGCATCATTGATGATGCCGAGATCAAAGCGGATCTTTCAGCGTCTAAGCCGTATCAAGAGTGGCTTAATAAAACCCAAATTCACTTGGAAGATCTGCCAAAAGCCGTTGGCGTTATGGCGCCAGATGCGGCGACCTTGTTGGATCGTCAACAGGCGTTTGGCTATACCCAAGAAGACATCAAGATGTTGCTTACTCCGATGGTAACCACCGGTATGGAAGCGACAGGATCAATGGGTGCGGATAACCCACCAGCGGTTCTTTCGGCTAAGCCCAAGCATTTGTCGAACTACTTTAAGCAGTTGTTCGCTCAGGTAACCAATCCGCCAATCGACCCAATCCGTGAAGAGATCGTTATGTCGTTGGTGTCGCTTGTCGGTCCACGTCCAAACTTGCTTGGTATGGATGAAGGCGAAGGTCACATGCGCCTTGAGTGCAAGCAGCCTGTGCTGACTAACGTTGACCTTGAGCGTATCCGTAACTTGGAAGACACGAGTAACGGCGCTTTCCGTACTAAGACAGTCAGCATGACCTATGCGGCAACTGAGGGCGAAGCGGGCATGCCTGCGGCGCTTGAAGCGTTGTGTGCAAGTGCGGAAGAAGCCGTTAAAGCGGGCTTCAATATCTTGATTTTGTCTGATCGAAACGTCGATGCAGACAACATTGCTATCCCAGCATTGCTAGCAACGTCTGCTGTACATCATCATTTGATTGAAGCGGGCTTGCGCACAGCATCTGGCTTGGTGGTTGAAACCGGTGCGGCGCTTGAGGTGCATCACTTTGCAACCTTGGCAGGTTATGGCGCAGAAGCGGTTAACCCTTACTTGGCATTCGAAACCATTCAAGGTTTACGTCATGAATTAGAAGGTAAGCCTTCATACGAAGATGCGTGCTACAACTACATCAAAGCTGTTGGTAAAGGCTTGCTAAAAGTTATGTCGAAGATGGGTATCTCAACCTATCAGTCATACTGTGGTGCGCAGATTTTTGATGCGATTGGCCTATCAACCGAATTTGTAAATAAGTACTTCGAAGGTACTGCGACTAGCATTGAAGGTATTGGCTTGGCTGAGGTTTCAGCTGAAGCGGTGCGTTGGCACGAGAATGCGTTCGGTAATGCACAGATTTATAAGCATCATTTAGATGTCGGCGGTGACTACGCTTACCGTGTGCGCGGTGAAAATCACGTATGGACGCCAGAGACCATTGCGAAATTGCAGCACGCAGTTCGTGGCAACGATGCTAAGACCTATGCGGAATACTCAAAGCTGATCAACGAGCAAAACGAGAAGCTATTGACCCTGCGTGGTTTGATGGACTTCAACTTTGCAGATACAGCGATTCCACTTGATGAGGTTGAGCCTGCGAAAGAAATCGTTAAGCGCTTTGCAACGGGTGCTATGTCATTCGGTTCGATCTCTTACGAAGCACACTCAACGCTTGCAGTGGCTATGAACCAGATTGGTGGTAAGTCGAATACCGGTGAAGGTGGTGAAGAGCCTGAGCGTTTCAATCCATTAGCCGATGGTTCACGTAACCCTGAGCGTTCTGCGATTAAGCAGGTAGCGTCAGGTCGTTTCGGTGTAACCACTGAGTATTTGGTTAACTCTGATGACATCCAGATCAAGATGGCGCAGGGCGCCAAGCCGGGTGAGGGCGGTCAGCTGCCAGGTCATAAGGTGAACCAGCAAATTGCGCGTGTTCGTCATTCGACGCCAGGCGTTGGTTTGATTTCGCCTCCACCACATCACGACATTTATTCGATCGAGGATTTGGCACAGCTGATCCACGATTTGAAGAACGTACAACCTAAGTCACGTATCTCAGTCAAACTCGTTTCAGAGGTTGGCGTTGGTACCGTTGCAGCGGGTGTATCTAAAGCACACGCAGATCATGTCACCATCGCAGGTTATGACGGCGGCACCGGTGCATCACCGTTAACGTCAGTTAAGCACGCGGGTTCTCCTTGGGAGATCGGTCTTGCTGAAACGCATCAAACACTCGTGATGAATCGTTTGCGTTCACGTATTTGTGTTCAAGCTGACGGCGGTATGCGTACGGGGCGCGATGTTGTGATCGCAGCATTGTTGGGCGCCGATGAAATTGGTTTCGCAACTGCACCATTGATTGCAGAAGGTTGCATCATGATGCGCAAGTGTCACCTCAACACCTGCCCAGTCGGTGTAGCGACACAAGATCCAGAATTGCGTAAGCGCTTTACGGGTAAGCCAGAGCACGTGGTTAACTACTTCTTCTTCGTTGCCGAAGAGGTTCGTCAGTTGATGGCTCAGTTGGGTTACCGCACCTTTGATGAAATGGTCGGTCAATCCGAGCGTTTGGATATGCGTAAAGCCATCAATCACTGGAAAGCAAAAGGTTTGGACTACACGCGTTTGTTGACTAAGCCACAAGCGGCAGAAGGTGACACCGTTTACTGGTCTGGCACTCAAGATCACGGCATTGAGAAAGCGCTCGACAATGAGCTAATCAAGCAAGCACAAGCAGCGCTTGAGAAAGGTGAGAAGGTTGAGATCAATGTTGACCTCGAAAACGTTAACCGTACCTTCGGCACTATGTTGTCGGGTCGTATCGCTGAGCGTTACGGTCATGCCGGTTTGCCGGAAGACACCATTACGATTAATGCGAAAGGCACTGCAGGTCAGTCATTCGGCGCATGGGTAGCTAAAGGTGTAACCATCAAGCTATCTGGCGAAGGCAATGACTACGTTGGTAAAGGTTTGTCAGGCGGTAAGT
>VMDJ01000173.1 GCA_008080925.1 Gammaproteobacteria bacterium | reverse complement strand
TAATCTGATTAAGCCGATGTTGGCATCAGGTGAGCTCAAATGTATCGGTTCGACCACCTACCAAGAATATCGCGGCATCTTTGAAAAGGATCGTGCATTAAGCCGTCGTTTCCAAAAGATCGATGTGGAAGAGCCATCGGTAGAAGATACGATTTTGATCTTGAAGGGTTTGAAAGAGCGCTTTGAAGATCACCACAACGTGAAGTACACCGCAAAGGCCTTGCGCTCTGCTGCTGAGCTTGCGGGTAAGTACATCAACGATCGCCACATGCCAGATAAAGCGATCGATGTGATCGATGAAGCGGGTGCTGCGAATCAATTGCTTGCGCCATCAAAGCGGAAGAAAAGTATTGGTGTGCCCGATATCGAAGCGATCGTTGCAAAAATTGCACGTATTCCGCCGCGTAAGGTATCTACCTCGGATACTGAATCCTTGAAGCACTTGAGCCGTGATTTGCAGATGGTGGTTTACGGACAAGATCCTGCGATTGATGCCTTGTCATCAGCCATCTTGATGAATCGTTCTGGCTTGGGCACAGATGAGAAGCCCGTGGGCTCATTCTTATTCGCAGGTCCTACTGGAGTTGGTAAAACTGAAGTGACCCGTCAATTAGCTCGCATCATGGGCATGAAATTAATTCGCTTTGATATGTCTGAGTACATGGAGCGTCATGCCGTATCGCGTTTGATTGGTGCACCGCCAGGTTATGTTGGCTTTGATCAAGGAGGTTTGTTAACCGAAGAGATCAGCAAGCATCCACACTCTGTTTTATTGCTCGACGAGATCGAGAAGGCACATCCGGATCTATTCAATTTACTGCTGCAAGTGATGGATCACGGTACCTTGACCGATAACAATGGTCGAAAGGCTGACTTCCGTAACGTGATCATCATCATGACCACCAATGCCGGCGCAACGGATATGGCGCGTCGCTCGATTGGCTTCACTGATCAAGATCACACCAGTGATGGTATGGAAGCGATTAACAAGCTATTCACGCCTGAGTTCCGTAATCGTCTGGACGGCATTATTCAGTTCGCTGCCTTGCAGGCTGAGGTGATTGGTAGCGTGGTAGATAAGTTCATCTTCGAACTGGAAACTCAGCTTGCTGAAAAGAAAGTAGATCTTGAGGTGAACAGAGATGCACGTGCTTGGTTAACTGAGCATGGCTATGACGTACAGATGGGTGCTCGACCAATGGCGCGCTTGATAAAAGATAAGATCAAGAAGCCTTTAGCTGAGCATTTATTGTTTGGTGATCTCGCGAACGGCGGAAAGGTCAGTATTCGCGTCGATGGTGACGAACTGGCGTTCGATATTGAGAGTGCGTTGGTACACTGACCGGAAAGCTCCGGTCAGTTAATTAAAGTTTAACGCTCGCGGAAAGTGATGCGGCCTTTGGTAAGGTCGTATGGCGTCATTTCTACTTTAACTTTGTCACCAGTCAGGATGCGGATGTAGTGCTTACGCATCTTGCCTGAGATATGTGCGGTGACCACGTGGCCGTTTTCTAGCTCTACGCGAAACATCGTATTTGGCAACGTGTCTACCACGGTGCCGTCCATTTCAATTACGTCTTCTTTTGCCATTCAAATTTCCAAAAAAGAGTGCGCTCTTGCGCAAGTCGGCGCGGAGTATAACAAAACCTTAATACACTGGCTAAAACAATGAGTTACTCAACGACTAAACCCTCGTTTTTGTTCAATGCATGCCATTGTTGGCCGTCAAACAGCTCAATTGGGCGGTAATCAAGCTTGTAACGCATTTCAGGGCTGTCTTCGATCCAAAACCCAAGGTAGAGGTAGGGTAGTTCAAGTGATTTGGCGAGTTCGATCTGCTGCAGAATCGCAAAGTGTCCCAAAGAGCGTTTCGGCAGATCCGTGCGGTAGAAGGTGTACATAGCGGAAAGGCCATCATTGAAGGTATCGGTAATTGCCACGCCTAGCAGGCACTGATTGTCACGGATCTCAATCAGTTTGGTGCGACTCCACTGCGTACGCATAAAACCCTGATAGTCATCTTCATCCATCTCTTTCATATTGCCATCGGGATGACGTGATCTTAGGTAGTCGAGGTACAGCGAGTAATGCTCATCACTAAACTCATCAGAGACGACTGACACGGATAGATCTTTATTGGTATTAAGTACACGACGAAAGCGACGACTCGGTTTGAACTCATTCACCGGAATACGAACAGAAATACATTGTGAGCATTCCTCGCAATTGGGTCGATAGAGTTGGTCGGATGAGCGGCGAAAACCGAGTTGAGAGAGTCGAGTGAAGATGTCTGGTGATATATCCGCTTCTGGATCGGCCACTATGGTGCGAGCCACGCGATCACCGAAGTAACTGCACGAATGATTTGGCGTGTAATACAACTTTAGCTGATTACCATCATCACTCATAGGTTTAGCTCATTAACCTGTGTGGCTCGTGTTTTCCAAATCTCGCCTGAGTCAGATAACGGTGATGCTATGGCTAATTGCTCGAGAAACTGCTCGCGATCGACTTGTTCAGCACCCATCGATTGCAAATGCGGGTTATGCACCTGCGCATCTAAGAAATGGAAGCCATGTTCTTTCATCAGCTGCCGAATAAAGACCAACACTATTTTTGATGCATTCGGCACGCGGCTAAACATCGATTCACCGAAGATCGCTTTACCCAGCGAAACGCCGTAAAGACCACCGACCAATTCATCATCTCGCCAGAGCTCAAAGGAGTGCGCTACCCGCGCAAGATGTAAATCAAAATAGGCGCGCTGCATTTCAGGGAGTATCCAAGTGCCATGTTCATCACGTGGTTCGGCACATGCCTTGATTACGCGACTGAAGGCTTTATCCACTGTAAGCGTTAACTCGGAGCGCTTTATCACTTTGCTCAAGCTGCGTGAGACATGCAGCGTGCCGGGATAAAACACTGTGCGCGGATTAGGTGACCACCAGAGGATAGGTTGTCCTTTGGAATACCACGGGAAGATGCCACTTTGATAAGCAGTGATTAGGCGTGGGATTGTCAGATCACCTCCAACCGCCAACAAACCTTCAGGCTCAGTCTCAGCTTCGCTTGGGTGTGGGAAGGCTGAGCGGGTTGATGTGCCATCAAGCGAGTAGATCATGATTGCTTAAAAGGAGAGCGGGTGTGCATCTCATCAATATATTCAAACATGTGTTCGGTTTCATGCTTGAGAAAGTTTTTGATCGCTGCATCGAACTCAGGATCGAGCATCAGATGTGCTGAATCGGTCTGTTGCGGTAAAAAGCCACGCGCAATCTTATGTTCACCTTGAGCACCTGGCTCAAAACGTTTTAAGCCATGCTGAATACAATATTCTAAACCTTGGTAATAGCACGCTTCGAAATGCAGGCTGTGATAATCCGCATGACAGCCCCAGTGACGTCCATACAGCGTGTCTTTACCAACCAGATTAAAGGCAGTGGCGATCACTTTGCCATCAAGCTTTGCTTGAACGAGCAAAACGTTATCCGGCATGGTTTTCGCTATCTGCTGAAAAAACGCGAGAGACAGGGTTGCCCAGCCACCGTATTTATCAAAGGTATCTTCGTAAAGCGTGTGAAATTCCTGCCAGTCAGCGTTGCTAGCGTTATATCCATTGAGCCATTCAAAAGTAAAGCCAGCATCGGTGACTTTTTTCCGCTCTTTTCTTACGTTTTTACGTTTGGAAGAACTAAAGAACGAAAGGTAATGATCAAAGTCTTTATAGCCCTCATTGGACCAGTGGAACTGGCATCCAATGCGGCGCTCGTATCGGTTGTTTGTGAGTAAGCTAGTTTCTTCCTCAGGGGTAAACAGCCAGTGAACTGATGAGCATTCTTGCGCTTTAGCCAGCGCAACAGCGGCATGGGCTAATTGTGTCTGCAGGGCTTCCTCATCTTGGCCAGGTCCGACAAGCAGCTTAGGTCCGGTAGCCGGCGTGTAGGGCGCGCCACTGATCAGCTTTGGGTAATAACGTTTACCTTGTCGCTCATAGGCACTAGCCCATGACCAATCAAATACGAACTCGCCATAAGAGTTTGTTTTGACATACATGGGAGCGGCGGCAACGAGCTTGCCATCGTCATAGATCGCCAGATGTTGTGGATACCAACCAAACTTTTCACCCAAGCAATCATTTTGCTCAAGTGCGACTAAAAACTCATGGCGCAGATAAGGGTAATCAGCGACATGACTCAACGCATTCCAGTCTTCGGCGGGAATGGTTGAGAGCTCGGCGATGATGTGAACGTCCTGTGCTGACATGCACAGAGTGTATCGTGAGGAGGTGCGAGAGAAACGCTAAAGAATGGGGTGTTAGGGCTGCAACCAGTGCAGCCCGTCCAGATCATTTCTCGAGAGCGTCGAGGTAACGTTCAGCATCCAGTGCAGCCATGCAGCCGGTGCCTGCTGAGGTGATCGCTTGACGATAGATGTGGTCCATAACATCACCCGCTGCAAAAACACCTTCAACCGATGATTGGGTCGCATTACCTTCGGTGCCACTCTTAACTTTGATGTAACCGCCACTCATCTCGAGCTGACCTTCGAAGATGCCGGTGTTTGGCTTGTGTCCAATCGCAACAAAGATGCCTTGCAGTTCGATATCTTCGGTTGAGCCATCTTCGGTGCTCTTAA
>VMDJ01000154.1 GCA_008080925.1 Gammaproteobacteria bacterium | reverse complement strand
ACCAAACTGATCGCCACCGGAATGCTGCCAGTAAATTAATTCATCTGTGTAAAACTGCACAGCACGCTGATCAGCGCTGACAAGTAATTGCTCGAAGGCTTTTTCAACCACGTCGGTTCGCCAGCGGACCTGAAAAGACAGGTGTTGAGGGTCGATTGACCATTGCTCAATAATCAAGGCAGCAAGTTGATATTCAAAGCGACGATGTGCGATTTCGATCAGTGGGCCACTAATCCAATTAACTAGCGTGGTTGGAATTTTTAAGCTGCCAAGCTGCAGCGTGGTTAAAGCCGGTTGGTCATTTTGTTTGGCTACAACCCCGTGAACATTGAGATAACGCCAGCTATCAATCAGCGGTAACTCAACACTCAAGGTGAAGTCCATTTGATTATTAGAAAGCTGAAAGGCAGATTGAACGTTTGCGAGGCGTTTCAGTAAGGTGTTTGCGATAGCGCTCAGTTCGGTTGAATTGAATTGCAGCTGCTTGCTTTCGCCGGGTGGAATTTGATTGGGGTGCACGCGTTGTAAAACTGTTCGCGTGATGGATTTATCGAGCTCAGGATTGGCAGCGGTGGAAATAGCTGAGGTTTGTTCCAAAGAGGCTACCAATAAGCCAAGCACCATGATCGGCGTGAGCAGCAGTAACCATTTGATCAATCGAAACAAACCGTGAATCCATGACGTAATAAGAATGTTATTGAGCCTAAAGCCTCGTGTTGCAGGTGTCTATGTGAATCGACGAAAAGACAGTGCGCCCTGTTACACTCTCGGCCATGATTTATCCCGAATTTGATCCGATCATTGTTCAGCTTGGACCTGCCGCATTGCGTTGGTATGGCTTGATGTATTTGATTGGGTTTGTCGCGGCTTGGTGGTTGGCGCGGCGACGTGCAAACGCGGGTGGTGTGATCAAACCTGAGCAGGTCGATGATCTGATTTTCTATGGCGCGCTCGGTGTCATATTGGGCGGTCGCCTTGGCTATATCTTTTTCTATAACTTCGATCAGTGGCTCGCCGATCCCTTTGTGCTGCTGCGCGTCTGGGAAGGTGGCATGGCATTCCACGGCGGCTTGCTTGGCGTGATCGTGGCAATGGCGTTAATGGCAAAACGATTACAGCTACGCTTTTTTCAGGTGGCTGACTTTGTCGCACCGCTTGTCCCTTTAGGTTTATTGGCCGGTCGTGTGGGCAATTTCATTAATGGTGAGTTATGGGGTGGCGTCACGGATGCAGCATGGGGTATGCAGGTAAGGTGTGCTGAGCATCTACACCTGTGTATGAATAAGCTTGGCTTACCAGCGGATACCGAACTGAGCCCGCCGTTACACCCCAGTCAGCTCTACGAAGCGGCACTTGAGGGACTCGTTTTGTTCCTGTTGTTGTGGTGGTTTTCGAGTAAGCCTAGAGCGGTCGGCGCAGTTTCAGGACTGTTCCTGATTGGCTATGGCAGCATGCGCTTTATCGTCGAATTTGTGCGTATGCCGGATGCACACATCGGGTATTTGTGGGGCGATTGGTTTACTATGGGACAACTTCTTTCGACGCCAATGATTCTTGCGGGCATCGCATTTGTGATCTGGGCGAATCGCACTCAAAAAACACGATGAAACAGTATCTCGACTTGCTGCGCCATGTGCGCGAGAACGGCACCTTCAAGGGTGATCGTACCGGTACCGGTACCTATTCTGTCTTTGGCTATCAAATGCGTTTTGATCTAAGCGAAGGCTTTCCCTTAGTCACCACCAAAAAGATTCACTTCAAATCAGTGGTGCACGAGCTGTTGTGGTTTTTGAAAGGTGATACCAACACCCAGTACCTTAAAGATAACGGCGTGCGTATTTGGGATGAATGGGCAGATGAAAACGGTGATCTTGGTCCCGTCTACGGCTTTCAATGGCGCAACTGGCCGAATGCAAATGGTGCTTCAGTCGACCAAGTAAAACAGGTAGTTGAGCAGCTCAAGTCTAACCCGAATTCACGCCGCATCATTATCTCGGCCTGGAATCCTAGCGATTTGCCTGATGAGACTATTTCGCCTCAGCAAAACGTTAAAGAAGGTCGGATGGCCTTGGCGCCATGTCATGCGTTCTTCCAGTTTTATGTGTCGGACGGCAAGCTGTCATGTCAGCTCTATCAACGCAGTGCGGATATCTTTTTAGGTGTGCCATTTAACATCGCAAGCTATGCGTTGCTAACACTGATGTTGGCTCAGGTGTGCGATCTAGAGCCGGGTGATTTTGTGCATACCTTGGGTGATGCGCATCTGTATACCAATCACCAAGAGCAGGTTGAGTTGCAACTGAGTCGTGATCCGTTGCCGTTACCTCAGATGAAGCTCAACCCTGAGATTAAAGACATCTTTGACTTCACCTTTGATGACTTTGAGTTAGTGGATTATCAACACCATGAGCACATCAAAGGCATAGTTGCGGTTTGATGATTAATCCGCGTCTTTCGATGATCGCTGCGATGGCCTCTAATCGCGCAATCGGTATCGACAACAAACTTCCTTGGCGCTTACCGGCAGATCTTCAGCACTTCAAAGCACTGACAATGGGTAAGCCAATGATCATGGGGCGTAAGACTTGGGAGTCGTTGCCGGGGTTATTGCCAGGTCGTCCGCATATTGTGATCACACGTGATCACAACTACGTCGCAGCAGGTGCCGAAGTCGTTCATTCCCTTGAAGAAGCTTTAGCTTGTTATCCGGATGCAGAAGAGTTAATGCTGGTCGGCGGTGCAAATTTATATGCACAAGGCATCGAGATTGCCTCACGCTTATATCTCACCGAGATTGCAACGGAAGTTGCCGGTGATGCCTTCTTTCCAGAAATTGATATGACGCAATGGCAAGAAGCGGCTCGAGAAGAGGGTGTACTCGATGAAAAAAATACCTTGTCACATCAGTTTGTGACCTTTGTTCGCGCTTAATTGCGACCCCAGTATTTCTGCATCTCATAAAACAAAAACGACGCTGACCAAGTAATCAATACCAGTCCGGTGAGTGACTCAATGCCGGTGAGATAGCGAAGATCACCAAGAGGTTCGATGTCGCCAAAGCCCAAGGTCGTAAAGGTCGTGAACGAGAAATAAGCACTCGCCATCAAGCTGCCATCGTAGTTGCCACTGAGCTGCCCCCAGTTATTGTGGTGCATAAAATAAAAGCTCAAGGCAAATAGCCAGATCTCAATGATGTGCGCAAAGATAGCGCCAAAGACACCTATAACCACTCGGCTATGTGCGCGCACTTTTAGCTTGGGCATCAACACAGAGAGACGATACAGAATCTCATAATGAATCATCACCGCTAGGGCAATGATGAGCGTGTTGACGATCAAAAACTTCATGGGTTTATGCGAGCGCCTTGCGTAAGAACTCAGGCATAGCGAGGGCGCCTTGATGGATGCCCGCATTGTAGTACTGCGTATCAAACGATTTGTTTTCAACATCGGCTTGGCGGAAGTTACTGAGATCACCGCTCTTCGATGCCATGGTCGCTGACCACCATCCGGTTGGATAAATCGGCTGTGGGAAGCACAATGTTTTGCTGGCGCTGAAGCCGGCTGTTGCATAGTTTTTATGCATGCGCTGAATCAGCTCAAGGTGTGCCAATGGTGATTCACTTTGTTGCACGATAATGCCATCAGGACGTAATGCGCGATGACAAGCCGCAAAGAATTCTGCGGTGAATAACACCTCGCCCGGGCCGACAGGATCGGTGGAGTCAACAATGATCAAATCGAGTGACTCAGGTGCCGCATCCTTCATCCATTGAATACCGTCGATAAACAGCAGCTCCGCACGAGGATCATTGTTGGATTCACATAACTCAGGAAAATGGATCTCAGAAGCCTCAGTTACCACCTCATCGATATCGATCTGGGTGCATTTCTCAACCGAGTCATGACGCAACACTTCTCTCAACGTGCCACAGTCACCGCCACCGATGATTGCAACATGCTGTGGATTGGGATGCGTGAACATGGCGGGATGTGAAAGCATCTCGTGATACACAAAATTTTCTCGGGTGGTCACCATGGTGCAGCCATCAATCACCATAAACTTGCCAAAGCCGGTGGTGTTGAACACCTCAACAAGCTGAAAAGGTGATTGCTTGGAAAAAACTTTCTCAGTGGTCTCTAAGGAAAACGCCGAACCAATATCAGCGTGAATTTCGGTAAACCATTTATCACTTAGTGTCATGCTGCACCTCATAAACGAATGCGCGCACCTTAACGTGCGAGCTAGGATTCGACAATCGCTTATCCGGCCAAATTGGTTGATAATTCAACCAGCATTGATATTCGGCAAGGAACGAGCATGGCCAACGCAGACAAGCAGCTGCCGCAACACTACGGTATTCGTCATTGGGGCGAAGGCTACTTTTCGATTAATGCGCAGGGCCATGTGGCGGTAGAGCCACGTCGTGATGGCACCAGTTTGGATGTTTATCAGTTGGTTAATGAAGCCAAGTCTTCAGGTCTAAAGACGCCATTGCTGCTGCGTTTTAATGATGTATTGACCGACCGTGTGCGCGCCTTATCTCAAGCCTTTGAAACAGCAGCTAACGAGCTCGAGTATTCGGGTGGCTATCGCGCCATCTATCCAATTAAAGTAAATCAGCAACGTAGTGTGGTCGAGCAGATCGCCTC
>VMDJ01000129.1 GCA_008080925.1 Gammaproteobacteria bacterium | reverse complement strand
ATGAACTTCTCTGGTAAAGGCCGCACTGCAGGCGACGCTAAGGGTAACGCTTCTAACAACGGTAACTTCACTGGTTACGGTTACGAGTCTCCTTACTACGCGCCACAGGCTCCAGTAGCTAAGTAATTCAGTCTCGACTGAAACGAAAAAGCCCCGCACTGCGGGGCTTTTTTATGCCTGTTATTTACTTAACTCGCTTGCTGAATAACCGTTAAGTTAGTTTGTGCATCAACGATCTTTTTTTGCGGATCATGCAAAGACAGCAACGCTTGCGCTTCTTGACTGATCATCGCCAACTGCTCTGGGTCAAAAATCACCATCACTGCTTTCACTTGCTCAGTTGGCGAACTTAATAATGTTGGTACTAACTGATCAGGTGCGATCAAAGTCTCTGGATGAAGTAGATCAGCGACTAACGCATGTTGCAGTAACTCAAAATGCATCTGCCGTGCTTGCTGCTCCATCGCCATTTCCTGTTCCGCCAAACTATCGCCGGTGGTGTTTGAACGAATCGTATTCATCACTGCAGCAAGCAATTGACTCAACGCTTGTTGATTAGCCCCCTGCTCGTCCGCCAAGCCTGCTGAGGTTTCGTACAAACGCTCAAGATCTTCCTTAAGTTTAAGGATGACATCACTCTCTTCGTTCGACTTCAAATTAAGCGCACGTTCAACGGTTGCACGTAGCTCAGTGATAAACGCCAACAACTCCTCATGGTCAAGGCGCTGTGCGTTCAAAAGATCAGCATCATTCAATGTGGCAGGCTCACGGAATAATGGATTATCTAAACGGAGTTTGTAATGACGCTCGTGACGGCCTGGCAACTCGCTAAAAGGGATCGACATAATGTTCTCAAATAAAACTTAAGGTGCAGTGTAACTTAGGAGCTACAGCTGACTGAAATTTCATCTGCCCAGCTCGGTGGCTCAGCTGCCCATGCTGAAAACTCAGGATGCTCATCAAACGGTGACTGCAATACCGTCAATAAATCATTCACCATGCTGAAATCTTTCTGCTGCGCTTTCTCAATCGCCGTTTGCGCTAAATAGTTTCGCAACACATACTTTGGATTCACTGCATCCATCGCTTGTTTGCGTGCCGCATCATCACGAGACTCTAAGCTTAAGCGCTCACGGTACTTGTCTGTCCACACATCAAAAGCTTCGCGATCAACAAAACTATCACGTGCTTTACCACGATCCCCATTAAGGGTGATATCGCTGAGCTGACGGAAGGTATTGGTATAGTCCGCTTTGTTTTTTTCCATTAACTCAAGCAGCTCACTACTCAGTTGTTGATCAACGGACTCTTCTTTGACCAAACCCAACTTGGCGCGCATACCTAAAGCAAACGTCTTAACTAACATTGGCTCGTATAACTCCAGTAATTCACGCGCTTGTGCCGCAGCCGTTTCACCATCTTCATGAAGTAAAGGCAATAAGGCTTGCGCAAAACAGCTGCAGTTCCACAACCCAATACTTGGCTGCTGATCAAACGCATAACGACCATGATGATCAGAGTGGTTACATATAAAACCGGGGTTGTACTGATCGAGAAACCCAAACGGACCATAGTCGAGTGTCAAGCCAAGCACTGACATGTTGTCGCTATTCAGCACACCATGCGCAAAACCTACCAACTGCCATTGCGCTACTAAAGCTGCAGTACGCTCAACAACGGTTTTAAGTAAGGCGTGATAAGGCTGTGCGTTATCTTTGAGATCGGTGAAGTCATGATCAATCACATAATCTGCAAGCTGCTTGAGCTGCGCATGTTGATCGCGGTAATAAAAAATTTCGAAGTTACCAAAGCGCACAAAGCTTGGACTGACGCGCATCACGGTGGCACCGGTTTCAATCTGTTCGCGATAGACCTCTTCATCACTACCCACAAGCGCCAAGGCTCGTGTGGTCGGAATACCTAAGCCATGCATCGCTTCACTACACAGGTACTCGCGAATACTCGAACGAAGTACCGCGCGGCCATCTGCACCACGCGAATAAGGTGTGGGACCTGCACCTTTGAGTTGCAACTCCCAATGCTGACCATTAGGCCCCATCATCTCGCCAAGTAGCAGTGCACGTCCATCGCCAAGCTGCGGGTTGTAATGTCCAAACTGGTGACCTGAATACAAGGCAGAGACGGGCTGCGTTCCTTCTAATTCAAAATGCCCCATGCACCACTGCGCAAAACCAGGAGTATGTAACTCAGCAGGATCAAGCCCCAGTTCTTCGGCTAAAGCAGTACAAGCACTGATCAAATACGGCGAGCTCATTGGCGTTGCCTTGACGCGACTATGGAAGTCGCTAGGTAACTGCGCGAAGCGGTTATTCCAATTGAGCTGCTCGAGTTTTTTCATGCGCGCAGTGTCGGTGTTTGAGGCCTGTTCATCAACCTACTCGGACAACGGTATTCCGATCGTTGTTTTACTCTGTGATTCCGTATACTGCGTCCCTTATTACGGGAGTTCGCGTGAAGACGTTTTTCGCTACAACATTACTTATCCTCAGCTCTTTTAGCGTGTTTGCTGAAGAACAGCTCATTGAACTGAGCGATGGTACCGAATTGCCCGTTAAAACCTTCACAAGCGAAGGTGACGCATTATTTATATGGCTACCTTCTGAATTTGGTTTATCACCGCGCTTTCAACAGCTCGCACAACGTAATACCAAAGTAGGCATTGAAACGTGGATACCCGATTACCACTCAGCATGGTTTATCCCACCGGGTCGTTACAGCCTCAACGAACTCGATCCCCAGTTCGTGGTGGAAGTCATTGATAAAGCCCTAAGTGATACGACCAAAGATATCTACCTAGTGAACTCTGGACGTATGGCAGTAAAAGCACTGCAAGCCACACGTCGTCTTCAAGACGGTCAACGCGATCTAAAACGGTTACGTGGCATGATCAGCATCAGTCCAAGGCTTTACCAAAGCACACCACAAGGTGGCGAGACAGCTGTCTTTTTACCTATAGCAAGTGCAAGCAACTTACCTATCTATATTCTCCAACCCAAAGCAGCCGGCGGTTACTGGCGAGTTGGCTTGGTAGCTGAAGAGCTTGAGAAAGGCGGAAGTCCAGTGTTCTTACAAACACTCGAGGATGTGGGTGATGGCTTTTTCTCCCGCGAATTCTTCAGTGATCTTGAAGCAAAGATGACCCAGAGACTACCTAATATCCTCAAAGCGGCAACGCAACAACTGAAGTTACTTGATGGCACTCCCAACACGGCATCCCGTATGAGCGATGAAGAAGCTCAGCCTGAAAAACCCAGCGGCTCAGCTTTGCTCAAACCCTATAAAGGCGATGCCTACGCACTACCGCTCAAGCTCAACACGCTCGAGGGTAGGTCGATTGATCTTGCAGAACTTAAAGGCCAAGTCGTCTTAGTGAACTTTTGGGCGACATGGTGCCCTCCCTGCGTTGAAGAGATTCCCTCGTTAGAGCGCTTGTATCAAAAGACAAAGCCACGCGGCTTAGAAATTCTCGCGGTGGATGTGGGCGAAACCAAAGAGCAAATGCGTGAGTTCTTAAAAGATAAGCCGATCACTTTCCCTGTGTTGATGGATATTGATGGTAGTGCGCTTAAGCGTTGGAATGTGCATGCTTTTCCAACCACGTTAATTCTCGATCGTCAGCATAAGATCCGTTATGCCGGCTTTGGTGCTTTTAATTGGAGCGGCACCGAGGTGCTTAAAACGTTAGAACCGCTGCTCCAAGATTAGGTGGCTCAATTTCCATCTCATCTGCCATCTTGGTGATGTCACGTCTTAGCAAAGCAGGTATATGCGTTTGCTCCTTGAGTAGATCATTTAAGACAGCCTCTTTATCATCTTTCCACAGCCACTCACCAGCATGCCACATCGCTTTGGCGCAAATGATCTGCTGACCACCTTGCTGCAACATCACCCGATAATGACCTGACTGCAATTGATAGTCCGGCACAAAAACCCAGTAAGCATCAGACGGGCACAACTCGATCAAAACATGCCGAGCAAATGTCTCGAAATGCGGCAGATCATCTGCACTCGGCAATCCAGCTGCCCAGGCAAGCTGTGCTTTTCCCTCTTTAAAACTGGCCAACAGAACTTTGCCGCCATGCTGCTCTTGCAAACAGCGATTTAGCCACGCTTCGACAGCATCGAGATCAAAAATAGGATTGTTATCAGTAGTCATAGGTTTTATCGCGTTGAATTAGCAGCACGGGTATCATGCCTAGCTTGCAGGAGAAGTTCATGTCTAATAACCCTCATGTCACCGACCCTATTGTGCAAACGCACCTTGGTGACAACTCAATTACCCTTTTGGGCACCGCGCACGTTTCGCGTAAAAGTGCAGAAACGGTTAGCCAGCTGATTGAGTCGGGTGAATATGACGTTATCGCGATTGAGTTGTGTGAGAGTCGTCACCACGCGCTCGCCAATCCTGACTCGCTTGCCAAAATGGATCTGCTGCAAGTAATCAAAGAAGGCAAAGCCGCGATGATCGCTGCCAATCTGGCGATGGGCGCTTTTCAACAACGTCTTGCTGAGCAGCATGGCATTCAGCCAGGTGCCGAGATGCGCGCGGCTATGGAAGGTGCTGAGCAAGCCAATCTTCCATTAGAGCTAATTGATCGTGAGATCGGCACCACTCTAAAACGTACCGCAGCGAACCTACCTTGGTGGAAACGCTGGGG
>VMDJ01000104.1 GCA_008080925.1 Gammaproteobacteria bacterium | reverse complement strand
ACAGCGTTGTGCTGAATTTGATCTAGCAGAGCCGCGAGTCTTTAGTGAATCAGGTCGTGCGCTGACGGCTCACCATGCCATCTTGATCACTGAGGTAATTGAGCGAGAAGAGCCTTCAACAGCTTTAGGTAAAGTCAGTGAAGATGACGATGCGGATGTGGTCAAGGCGCTTGCCGTCATTCATCAACAGTTCGATGCGCAATCTCCCTTGATGAGCTGGCAAGAAGCAAAACATCAATTCGACTTAAGTCAGCAATCCTTCCAAAGTGGCGAGATTGATCTTGAGCAGCGTGCACACGCGGAACAATGGTTCTATGCGATTGCTGATTTAGTGCGACAACATTTACGCGTCACCTCGCGTCGCCACCGCGATGTGTTGGATGAGTTGAACGACATGTTGGCAAGCCGTGTGTTTTGTAACTTTTCTTTGTTCCAGTCATTACCGGACGCTTGGGCATTAAATCAGGTCTTCCCATTAATGCCATTGCATCGTTTAACCGAAGCGCCTGAGCAAGCGTCAGTCGTCCACGATCTGACCTGTGATTCGGATGGCTGTTTATCGCAATACGTTGATCAAGACGGCGTAGAGAGTACCTTGCGATTACATGCGGCCAATGGTGAGCCGTATTTAATTGGCATTTTCTTAGTGGGCGCCTACCAAGAGATCTTGGGTGATATGCACAACCTGTTTGGTGATACCGATGCGGTGAATGTCAGCCTCACGGCTGATGGGTACAGTTTCTCAGAGCCTGAGCGTGGCGATCGCGCCGATGAGCTGCTCAGTTATGTCCATTTCGACCCGCAGCAGATGTTGTCGCAGTATCAAGAAAAATTGGCTGCAGCTGAATTAACGGACCAACAAAAAACCGCTTATCTCGCTGATTTGAAGGTTGCGCTAAACAGCACAACTTATCTCAGCATTTAACGCGTGACTTTCCAGCAACGATGCGGGCGGTAGCGCGCAAAGTCCATGGGAACGGTTTGCTCGGTGATCTCTTCAAAGTTAGCTTCATTGAGTAATTGCTCATCTAGCGAGAAGCCTTGACGGTTATTCGAAAAAATCAGTTGGCCGCCCGGTGCTAAAAAGCGCAAGGTGTTGCGTAACAGGTCGACTTGGTCACGTTGCACATCAAAGGTGTTATGCATGCGTTTTGAGTTCGAGAAGCTCGGTGGATCTAACACAATAAGATCAAACGTAAGCTTTTGTTGCCGGTCAGCAAGAAAAGCCAACACATCGGTTTGTAACATTTGATGCTGTGCACTGGCTAAGCCATTAATCTCAAGATTGCGTTGTGACCAAGCTTGATAGGTTTTCGACATGTCCACCGTCAGGCTGCGACTTGCGCCACCTGCGGCGGCATAAGTGGTGAAGCTGCCGGTATAGGCAAACAGATTAAGCAGACTTTTGCCTTGTGATTGCTCGCGAACCATCTTGCGTGTTTGTCGATGATCTAGGAACAGGCCGGTATCTAAATAGCGATGTAGATTCACCTCGAAAGATAAACCGTACTCACTCACCTCAAACGAAGGTGCGTCGAGCGCAAGCTTTTCATACTGATCAAGTCCGCGTTGGCGTTTGCGCGTTTTAAACCCAAGCTGAAGCGGTTCGAGTTGAAAGTGTTGCAGTAAGGCATCACGTAATTTGTCGAGCTGCTCATCAGTCACCGGTCGTTTGCGTTCAAAGACCTGCACGTGCAAGCCGTCCGCATAACGATCAATCGCAAGCGGAAATTCAGGCATGTCACGGTCATACAGCCGATAAGCGACAAGTTCTTGGTCTTTAAGCCACTTCTTTAAACGCTTTTGATTTTTATCGCAGCGATTGAGTAGCGCATCAAGATCATCCACGGCGCAAACCCCATAGCAGTGCTGCCCAGCCAGCGATAAAAGACACCCCGCCAATCGGAGTGATAGCGCCAAGCCAAGCGGTATCGGTGAGCACTAAGAGATACAAGCTACCGCTAAAAATGAACACACCCGCGATAAAGAGAATTGCAGCAACTTGCCACGCTTTTGGCGACTGATGGTGAGCTAAGGTGCCGAGTAGCAGTAACGCTAGGGCGTGCACGAATTGGTAATCAACGCCGGTGTGATAAATCGCCAACTGATCAGCGGTTAATAGCGCTTTTAAACCATGAGCACCAAAAGCACCGATCATCACGCCGCTTAAACCAAAGAGTGCGCCCCAAAAAACACAACGTCGCGCGAGTGGAGTCATTGCGGCTTACTCAAGAGCTCAAGTTCTTCGAGTATTTTTTCGAGTAAGGCTTTGCCGCGTTCATCCATTTTTCTGCTGAGTGTTTTTAGATCGCGTTCACCATTGATCAATGGTCGAATCACGGCAGCGACACGCGCCATATCACCACCCGCGCGTTGCATTTGTTCTGCCATTTGACTGATCAGCGTCAGTGCTTGAACGTTGCCGGTGGCTGCTGCGTGAATCATGCCCGCAAGACCCGGTGCGGCCATTGTCGCATCGGCTTTTTTATTGGGATCAGGCAGGGAATTAGGATCTTGTAAGCCAAGCAAAATCGCTTCGGCAATCGCACTGTCTTCTTGGTCTAAGCCATTTAGCACCATCACATCACGTCGGCCTTCAGCGATGGCGTTGAGCACAGTGACTAACGCTTGCCATCCGTTATCGCTGGCGCTTTTCATTAAGGCATCAAAACGGTGTCGAGGTTTGGGTTCTTGCATGCTGGTCACGACATCGCAAATAAAGGCAGCATGCGCTTGAACAATTTGTTTCGAGGCCTCAAACATGGCTTAGTTGTCAGAGCGGCTACGATAGCGGGGTAAGTTGATGTTGTAGCGAATGGCTATCAGGCGAACGATAAAAATGCTGCTACCCGCGATAACTATTGACCATTCAATCGCGATACCGATAGATAATAAACCCACAAAACCAATCGCCCCTATCCATGCGATGGTGGCGTAGAGCGGGCTGTAAAATACCATGGGTGTCTCGTTACACAGCACATCTCGAAAAATACCGCCGAGCACACCCGTCATCACACCCATAAAGCTAGCTACAATCCACGGCACATCCAGCATCAGCGAAACAGTGGTGCCGGCGATCGCAAAGGTCGCCAGACCGGCAGCATCTGGGACCAAAAACCATTTGCTCGACAAATCGAAACGACGTGCCAGAAGGAACATGGCAAACGCGCTACCCAAGCTGGCAAAGAAAAAGGCTTGGTCTCGAATCCAGAAAACCTCGCGATCGAGCAACATGTCTCGTAAAGAGCCACCGCCCAAACCGGTTGCAATCGCAATGATGATCACGCCAAACAGGTCGAATTGTTTTGAGCCTGTTTTCAGTACCGCAGAGGCTGAAGAAACCACTACCGCAAGCAGCGTGACCCAGTAGAGCGCATTGAGCAGGTCGGGAGAAGGATTTAAGGTCATCGTTCAGTGACGCAGGCGTTGCGTCACACCTGCATTATTAGTGATTAACGATACGCTTGGTACTGACGGTAAGTCAGTTCATTACTCAAGCTTTTGCGATAGTGCATCACAGCACTCTGACCTGATGCTGCGACATCGCTCACTGCCCAACCTTGACGGAACTTCTGCAAACGGAAGTCGATACGTGGTGGATAGTAATTGCCTGGCTGCAGGATATACATCGAAACAATCGCTTCATCGCCTTCGCGGTTGTAACGAGGGCGCATGAATTTCACACCTTGGCCACGATAAGAGGTTAACTTAAGTGTTAATTCGGTCAAGAACCAACGCTTGATCTCTTCTGCCATCTCACCACGTTGCAGTGGGGTGATCTGATAGTAGTAAGCGCCACCCGCCAAACGTGCCATCTCATCAAAATTAAAGAAGTTCGCTACATTGTTATCAAGATAGTCCGCAATCTCGGCTGACTGTGGTCGCTGTCCCATAAAGGCGAGCAGCTTATAAACACCGCGCTCTAGCTGCGCAGGTGGCGACATGTCGAGCTGAGGTTGTTGCGCAAGGGCACTGATTGCCCAGAAGGCACTCACTAGAAGAACCGCGAATCGTTTTAACATGTCATTTCCTCGTGATAGTTAATACAGCGACATTAGCAAAGATGCTGCTGGATGTCGTCGAGAATACGTTGTGGATCGGTGTAATGAATTTTTAGTGAATGCGCTTGGTTTTGTGCATCCACGATAATTAAGCTCGGGAAACTGTCACCGCCAATAGACCGCGCGAAAGCAATTTCGTCGAGTAAGGTTTGATGTGTTTTAGGATCGAGCAGGTGTTGCTCAAATACCGAGGCGTCTAAACCTAACTCATTTGCCAAGGTGAGATGCGTGTCGGTATCCGAAGGATTCATGGCACGCAGGTAGTAGGCTTTTTGAAGTGCAAGGATATACGAGAGTTCACTGTCTGCTGAGGTGTTGCGCGCAGCGATTACAGCGCGACATGCCGGGTAAGTGCTACGGCGAGGTGCGCACTTATTCCAAAAGTCGAAATTAAACTCTGTGCCTGGGATACGCTCCTGAATGGTGCGCCAAGCCTTTTGTACGTAGCCTTTGGTTTCATCGGTCATGGACTCATCCGAATCTGGTGCCAGGCCGCCTAGCAAAGAGATCCATTCAATACCGTCAGGTAAATTCTCGCGAACAATCTGCCGCGTTGGCGAAAATCCCCAGCACCATGAGCACATAGGATCGTGTACGTAATAAAGTTTCATAGCACTAATGTAACAGGCATAAAAAAACCCGCCAATC
>VMDJ01000065.1 GCA_008080925.1 Gammaproteobacteria bacterium | reverse complement strand
TTAGGTGAAGAGGCTATCTGGCCAGGTAAGTCGGCTTTTCCCTGCTTTTAATTAAGCCGTTAGCCGGTATTATGCCTCTTGTGTCCTCGCGTTATAACGTGAGTGATACAAGAGGCATTTTCTTTTGTGATTGTTGAGATGAATTGGCAATACCGTAGTGTGTTAATTGTTTTGGTGCTGATCTTTTTAGGCCTGCAGTATCGCTTGTGGGTAGGTGAAGGCAGTTGGGCTGAGGTGCGTGCGCTTAAGCAACAAATTGCTCACCAAGAGCGCCAACTGGATCGCTTACGCCAGACCAATCAGGCGCTTCAAATCGAGGTGGACAGCCTAAAAAATGATGCCTCTGCGATTGAAGCTAAAGCACGTAATGATTTGGGTCTGATTAAAAAAGACGAAACGTATTTCCAAATCGTTAATGAAGAAGGTGATAAACGTGATTGATGTAAAGCGTTGGGTACTGATTCCAGCGGCTGGCGTTGGATCGCGTATGCAGTCGGATATACCAAAGCAGTATCTTCAGTTGAACGATCGTTATCTCATCGATCACACCATTGAACGTTGCCTGACACATCCAGGTATCGACGGGTGTTATGTGGCTTTGTCTGCGGATGATGCGTATTGGGCTGACTCTGAGTTCTCTGATCATCCGGATCTTGTGCGTGTTGAGGGCGGCTCTCAGCGTGCAGACTCTGTTTTGAATGCGCTTAATGCGTTGTCATCTTGTGCAAATGACCATGATTGGGTGTTGGTACATGATGCTGCGCGGCCATGTGTACGTCGCGACGATATTGCTAAGCTGATTATTGCAGCCGAAAAGCATGATATGGCAGCTATTTTGGGTGTGCCGGTACATGACACCATGAAGCGTGTAGATCCAAACGAATGTATTCAATCAACCGTTTCCCGAGATCAGTTATGGCATGCTTACACCCCGCAGATGGCAAGATTGGGTGTGCTTCGTGATGCGCTAATGCGCACCTCTGCTACAGAGGTTGTTGTCACTGATGAAGCAAGTGCTTTAGAAGCGATGGGTGTGCCAGTGCAAATGGTGGAAGGCCATCCTGATAATATTAAAGTGACGCGACCTGGTGATCTGGCGTTAGCATCTTTTTATCTTAATCAGCAGTCAAGCTAAGCACCTGCATCGCATTAGCTGTAGTTATCGCAGCGATCTTTTCAACACTTATGCCTTTAATCTCTGACAGGCTTTTGGCAACTTCAGGAAGGTATGCCGGACTGTTGCGTGAGTACTGGTGTTCAGCACCGGTTAGATCAGGCGCGTCAGTCTCTAATACAATGGCTTCATTAGGTAGAGCTTTGGCAAGGGCGCGAAGCTTTGTCGAGCGCTCATAGGTCAACATGCCGCCAAATCCTAATTTAAAGCCGAGGTCGATATAGCGATGTGCTTGATTGATATCACCATTGAAGGCGTGACAGATTCCACCTGTGAGCTTTTGTGCCTTGAGATGTTTAAGAATCTCATCATGTGATCTTCGCGCATGCAGGATCACCGGTAGTTGATGTTCAGCGGCGATATCAAGCTGAGCGTTAAAGAAGCTAATTTGACGAGTTTTATCGAGCGTCTTAATGGCAAAGTCTAATCCGATCTCGCCAATGGCAGTGGGTCGCTCTTGGTTTATTGCGTTGCTAAGGTGATCTAAATGCTCATCATCATGCTGATCGATAAACACCGGATGTAAACCGAGAGCAGGGTAGAAGCCGGTATGAGTGCGACAGAGTGTTTGTACTGCTGAAAAGTTGGATTTCGCAATCGCTGGAATCAAAACGTAGGTAACGCCATTGCTCAAAGCATCAGCGATAACTTGATCACGATCGTGATCGAAGTCCTCAATATCGAGATGGCAATGTGTATCAAACAACCTCATGTCATTAGTTTAACGGTATTATTGGGCAAAGGATTCTGGAGATCAGTATGCGAATTGGCCACGGCTTTGATGCACATCGTTTTGGTGAGGGTGACACGGTCACGATTGGCGGTATTGCTATCCCTCACAGTCAGGGTTTGATTGCGCATTCGGATGGCGATGTTCTGATTCATGCGATTTGTGATGCGATCCTCGGCGCGATAGCGCTTGGTGATATTGGAAAGCACTTCCCGGATAACGATCCTGCCTTCAAAAATATTGATAGCGCTGAATTACTCAAAAGCGTCATGCAATCGGCTAACAACAAGGGCTATGTCGTTGGAAATCTTGATTGCACAGTAATTGCACAGGCACCTCGTCTTGGCGCACATATTCCTGCGATGCAAACGAAGCTCTCTGGACTACTCAATGTCGAAGTTGATGCAGTTAATGTCAAAGCAACGACAACTGAGAAGATGGGCTATACCGGTCGCGGCGAGGGTATCTCTGCGCATGCGGTTGTATTGATGCAACCACAATGATCTTTCCTGGTGATGTCACTGCAGCATTGCCAAGGGCGCATGGCGAACCCTCAAGTGCCGCAACAATACGCTCTACGCCTGAGGATTTTGTTGTTATCGAAGATTTAGGGTATGCCTTCTCGGGTGAAGGTGAGCACGTCATTCTCACCATTGAAAAACGTGAGCTAAACACCCTCGATGTTGTCCAAACTCTTGCCAAATACGCCAATGTAAAACGTATGGCAGTTGGCTTTGCAGGACTTAAGGATCGTGTTGCTGTGACAACACAATCATTTAGTGTGCATTTACCCGGAAAGCCGGATCTTGATTGGTCTAGGATTGAATCTGATTCATTGAGAATCGTTTCGATAACAAAACATCATAAAAAGATTCGTCGCGGTACGTTAAGGGGTAATGCTTTTTCCTTAATTCTTCGCGATATCGATGCAGCTAAAGAGTCAATTGAGCAAAGGCTCTCTCAGATTCAGCAACATGGCGTACCCAACTACTTTGGTGCGCAACGCTTTGGTCGGTTTTCATCAAACCTGACAAAAGCAGATTCATGGTTCAAAGGTGAGGGTCGGAGACCTAAGCAAGAACAAGCCAGGATGATGGTTTCTGCGGTGCGAAGCTATTTGTTTAATCAAGTTCTTGCTGTGCGTGTGGAGCAAGGAAATTGGAATGTTCCTTTGGTTGGTGATGTGGCCTTGTTGGCTAATTCGCGCGCACAGTTTCATGTCGAAGCGAATGATGATGAGTTGCCATCTCGTATAGCGCTCGATGATGTGCGTTTATCAGGACCAATGCCGGGTGATGACAGTCGAGCAAAGTGGCCAGAAGGTGAAGCTTTAGCGCTTGAACAGAATGCGCTTAGCGATGCATTAGCGCATTTCTGGTTAGAGCAATTAAGACAACGAAGAATTGAACGTGACCGCCGTGCCTTACGAGTGATGCCCGAGAATGTCTCTTACGAGTGGTTAGATGATGCTAGTTTGAAGTTGAACTTCAGCTTGGTCAGTGGCGCTTTTGCAACTTCGGTTTTACGCGAGATCGTGACGATTTAGTCATTGCGATATTTACGCGAAAGTAAGACATAGGTTGCGCCGGATCCACCATCCCAGCTGGGTGCGGTTACAAATGCGAGCACAAATTCTTTTTGGATCAGCCAGTGATAGGTCTTTTGTTTGATAACTGGCTGGTTATTCTCCGAGCCTAGGCCTTTGCCATGAATAATGCAGATACAACGCCGTTGCTTTGCAATGGATTGCTGCATAAAACGGGTATAAGCAGATTTCGCTTCTTTTACTCGCATACCGTGCAGATCTAATTTTTCTTCAGGTGGTATAACGCCGCGTTGTAGATCCTGAAACACACGTATCTGAATGCCCGGACGACGAAATTCAAAGAAGTCGGGAACATCAACACTCAGATCTGCAAGATCATCTTCCTCGTTGGAGCCGTCACCTAAATTAAGTGGTACTGGTTTTTTGCGTTCACGAAAAAGCCCCTCATGATCATCATCAAGGGTTCGTACGTCGGACATGGCTTTGCGAAAAGCGGCTAAGTCGTCATCCTCACTCATGCGTCAATTTGACCTTGAATTAACGATCGGTTCAATCGCGATCGTGAGTGATGCGCCCAACTTTTACGGCTTTACGCTTGAGTGTGGGTAGTGGTGAGAGTTTATATAGGTCTCCATTTTCACCGCGCATTTGAGTGGGAATACCTATCTCTTTAGCAATCGCTGCATTGGCATTGATATGGATGGGTGTACCGTGAACAGGTAAAGCAATTTTTGGCTGAACTAAACGGTAAAGCGCTCTTAATTCGTCTTGGCAGGGGTGGCCTGAGGCATGGATCGGCGCGCCATCAACATCGGCTGATTCGATAACGTTAACTCCTCGGTTGCGGAGTTGTTCAACCAGTGAGGCTACATCCTTTTCATTGCCCGGTATCACTTTCGAGCTAAAGATGACGGTATCACCGGGTTCCAACTCAAGATCACGGAAGGTTCCATTAGCCATGCGGCGTAGGGCGGCGCCAAATTCACCCTGACTACCCGTTGCAATGCCAAGGACCTCTTTTCGCGGTAAGTAGCCTAGATGACGGCCATCCGCGAGGGATAAATTATCCGGCCATATGCCTGTGCGTCGTGCGGCTGAATACATGTTGCGCATTGAGCGTCCGTAGACAGCGCCATAGCGTCCAGTTTTCAGAGCAATCTTGCATAAGGTGATTAAGCGAGCGAGGTTGCTACCAAAGCACGCGACAATAACGCGGCCCTCGGCTTTTTTGATCAAGGGTAGCAGTCCGTTATAACAATCACCTTCAGAGATGCTGTGACC
>VMDJ01000033.1 GCA_008080925.1 Gammaproteobacteria bacterium | reverse complement strand
GCTCTGCTGCTTTGGCGTCACATTCACGTGAATCCACCCAACGACTCGAGCCATCGGGCAATACCTCTTTCTTCCAGAAAGGAGCATCAGTCTTCAGACGATCCATTACATACTGACAACTATCAAACGCATCTCCACGATGCTTCGATGATGTCATTACCAAAACGATAGGATCTGTTGGTTTTAGCTCACCAATGCGGTGAATAATGGTGATGCCATTGAGTGACCAGCGCTCCAATGCTTTTTTAGCAAGATCGGTGAGTACTTGCTCTGTCATGCCTGGGTAGTGCTCGAGAGTGAGTGTTGCGACATCGGTCTTGTCACTCTGGCCAACCGCATTCGTATCCCTTACCAAACCCACAAAACTTGCTACCGCGCCAACAGTTGCGTCAGTGCCGGTTAATTGCGCTTGTTCTTGCGCCACATCAAACGGCTCGATCTGTACGGAAACTTTAAGCATCAGCCACCTGTGACTGGAGGAAAGATACCGACTTCATCGCCATCTTTAAGCGGCGTTAAGCCTTTGGTCATCACTTGGTTAACTGCGCATAAAACATTGCTATCTAATACTCGCGACCAAGGTTCACCTCTGTCACGTAGCATGGTTAACAATGCTTCTGTATCTGATATCTGCTCAGAAAACGTTTCTTCTGCTGTTTTTAACTCTTCACGATATCGTGCAAAAAAGATCATCTTTATCATCCAAGTAACCTCTCAAAAGACCAGTAACGCAAAACGCTATTAGCTGGCAATTCTTGATCCTCTGGGATCTCTAACACACCATCAGCCCATACAGTACTCGTCAGCACATCTGAACCTTGTCGAGGGAATGGCTCTGCAACAGGCAAACCTGCTGCGTTGTGATGCAGCTTAACGCGAATGTACTCGCGACGATCAACCGGCTTTTTTAAACCATTTTTTAGACAGGCGAAATGCGACTCAGGAAATGCGGAATGACAGCCCTGCATAACGCGTAGATGAGGAAAAGCAAACAAACAAAAAGTGACAAACACGGACACCGGATTACCTGGCAAGCCAATAAACGGCGTACCTTTAATATTCCCAAAGGCAACCGGCTTACCAGGCTTTATGCGCACCTTCCAGAGCGTCAGTTCACCCTCTGCTTCAACGGCCGCTTTGATGTGATCCTCTTCTCCAACAGAAACTCCACCACTGGTGATAATAAGATCAGCCTCGTTAGCCGCTTGAAGCATGGCCGCGCGGGTTGCCTCGAGCGTATCTTCAATTTGACCTAAATCGACGATCTCACAACCTACAGTTTCTAAAACACCTCTTAAGGTATATCGGTTGGAGTTATAAATCTGGCCATCAGCTAAAGGCTGTCCAGGCTCTATAATTTCATCGCCAGTATTCAATAAGGCAACTTTCACTTTCCGAAAGACCGAGAGTGTTGCAACACCCAGTGAAGCCAGCATGCCCATTGATTGGGCATTGAGTCGCGACCCTTTGGCTAAGACCAAGGCTCCTTTTGCAATATCGTTTGCGCGAGGTCGTATATTTTCGTTCTGATTGAGTTTGCGAGTGACACGTACGGCGTCACCGACGATCTCGCATTCCTCTTGCATATACACCGCGTCAGCACCTTCTGGCGTGCGAGCGCCGGTAAAAATACGCGCAGCTGTTCCTACGGCTAACGGCTCACCCGGGTGACCTGCCGCAATACGTTGTGCAATCGGCAGCTCGGCGCCATCGTCAGCAATATCCGCTAAACGCACCGCATAACCGTCCATTGCGCTGTTGTCATAAGAGGGAACATCTAATGGAGAGACAATATCTTCAGCAAGCACTCGACCTAGCGCTTCACTCAAGGTAACAACCTCGGTTTGCTCAATCGGTTTAGCCGCTGAGATCAACGCTTCGCGCAACTCATCGCCCGAGAGCATCTGACCACTAAAACAGGAAGTCATTTTTCAGTCAGCCTTGGCATCAATTCAACGAGATTGCATGGGCGATGACTGAGATCGAGTTGATATTTCAGAATACCTTTCCATGCATCTTTGCAGGCCCCAGTTGATCCTGGTAACGAGAAGATAAATGTGCCATTTGCAACACCACCCACTGCGCGAGACGCAATGGTTGAGGTTTTAACTGTTTGGTATGACAACTGACGGAACAGCTCACCAAAGCCTTCAATGGTGCGATCGAATAATGGCAATACAGCTTCGGGAGTGCCATCACGACCGGTCAGACCGGTACCACCCGTGGCAATCACTGCCTCGACATTCTGATCAATGATCCAGCGCGAGACTTCGTAACGAATACGATAAATATCGTCCGGCACAATCACGCGCTCTACGACCTGATGGCCATCCCCTGTCGCCAATTTCTCCAACATATCACCAGACTTATCGTCTTTGAGCGTACGTGTATCGGATACGGTCAAAATCGCAATATTGACCGGACGAAATTGAGCTTCTGCCATTTTGCTTATCTCTAAGAACAGGAAAAGCTTAACTGTAGCAGACAGCCCGCAGCTAATCCCCTATAGCCATTGCCAAAAGTGCCCCACCCCCCTAAGCTTCGCGACATGAATACCAAGCCCCATCGCGACACCATTTTGGTGGAAGACGCCAAAATCCTTTCTCATGAAGCTTTCGACGGTGATCAGTACGTTATGCGTGTGCATGCGCCTGGCTGTGCTGCTCGAACCAAAGCAGGTCAGTTCGCTCATTTGAGCGTACATCCACAACGCCCAATGCGTCGTCCGATTTCGATCATGCGTGTTTCGGCTGACGAGGGCTGGGTCGATTTTCTTTATAAAGCGCTCGGTGAAGGTACTGAGCTATTGGCACAGCGTCAGGTTGGCGAGACCCTGAGCATGATGGGGCCCATCGGCGTACCTTTTACCGTTGAAGCTAAGCGTCCCTTACTAATTGGCGGCGGCGTTGGTATGCCTCCGATGATTGCGATTGCTGAGCAAATCAAAAAGACCGATCAAAAGCCCTTTGTCATCCTAGGCTCTGAGGTTCCCTTCCCGTTCACCGTGAAGCCATCTCAAATCATGGTTGATGGTATACCTGAAGGCGTGATTGGTTCGATGCCCCTGCTTGAAGATTGGAATATCCCAAGCCGTTTGGCGAGTCTTCAAGGCTACCCCGGTTGCCATGAAGGTTATGTGACCGATCTTGCGCGTCACTGGCTGAAATCACTTGATGATCAAGCGCGAAGCGAGGTCGAGCTCTACGCTTGCGGTCCCCACGTCATGCTTGAAGCAGTGGTGAATTTGGCACGTGAGTTTGATCTGCCTGTGCAGGTTTCACTCGAAGAATTCATGGCATGTGCCGTAGGCGGCTGCGCGGGCTGTGTTGTCGAAGTTGAAACAGATGACGGCCCAGCGATGAAACGCGTTTGCGTAGATGGCCCCATCTTTGATGGCTATAAAGTTTTTTAACATTTTCTCCAAATCTTTAATCGGCTACTTTCTTTTCTTTACTCTTCGCATATCATCGAACCATCATGTTAGATATTGCGAACAATCTAGCTTTAATCCAACAGCGCATTGCTCGAGCAGCTGAAAATGCTCAACGAAATCCTGCGTCTATTACGCTGCTTGCAGTGAGCAAAACCAAGCCCATTGAAATGATCGAAGCGGCCTATGCTGCCGGTCAGCGCAGCTTTGGCGAGAATTACCTCCAAGACGCCTTACCAAAAATCGAAGCGCTTGCTGAGCTCGATATTGAATGGCATTACATCGGCAGAATCCAAAGCAATAAGACGCGCCCAATTGCGGAACACTTTGCTTGGGTGCACGCGATCGACTCGATCAAACATGCTCAACGATTAAATGATCAACGGCCTAATGGGCTTCCTGCATTGAATTGCTGTATTCAACTCAACCTATCGGGTGAAGACAGTAAAGGTGGCATTCAGCCTGATGCACTGATCGAAACTGCTGCAGCTTTTAATGAACTACCTCATTGCCGTCTGCGTGGCCTGATGACCATGCCAGACCCGGATTCGAGTGCAGAACAACAGCAATCGGTCTTTCATCAGCTTGCTAACTGTCTTGATGAGTTGAAACAACAAGGCTTTGATGTTGATACGCTTTCCATGGGTATGAGCGGTGATCTTGAACTAGCGATTGCTGAAGGTAGCACCATGGTCCGTATTGGCACCGACATTTTCGGCGCGCGCAGCTATCCCTGATACCATGGCAAACATATCTAGCGACTGGACAAATTCATGAGTCAAACACGTATTGCATTTATTGGCGCCGGCAACATGGCAAGCGCACTGATCGGCGGACTCATTGCTGATGGCACTGCAAAAGACTCGATCATCGCGAGTGATCCAAATACCGATCAACGATCGCGCCTGCATGACAGCTACGGCATCTGCACAGTCGATAACAATGCTGAAGCCATTAGTGATGCTGATGTTGTTGTTTTAGCGGTTAAGCCTCAGTTGCTGCAGCAAGTCTGCAATGAGCTTAGCTCGCACCTTAAAGATAAACGCTGCTTGATCGTTTCAATTGCTGCCGGCATTCGCTGTAGCACCATGAGTAAATGGCTGGATTGTGATCTACCTATCGTTCGCTGCATGCCAAATACGCCCGCCATGCTGCAGGTCGGTGCTACCGGTCTTTTTGCAACAAGCAATGTCAGCAATGAACAACGTGATCAAGCGGAACGCATCTTGCGCGCCGTTGGCATAACTCTTTGGGTAAATGAAGAATCTGACATCGATAGCGTGACTGCCGTCTCAGGCAGTGGGCCTGCTTACTACTTCTTGATGATGGAAGCGATGCAAGCGGCGGCTGAAAAACTCGGGTTGCCCGCCGAAACAGCAAAACTACTCACCTTACAAACCGCTTTA
>VMDJ01000155.1 GCA_008080925.1 Gammaproteobacteria bacterium | reverse complement strand
TCTTCGAGAGGTACGGTTTTGTGAAGCTCAAGTGGATCGAGCTTTGCGTTTTGATGACCACGTACCCGATAAGCGTTGATTAGCTGTAAGACTTTGGTTTGGCGCTCTGCAGCTTCGGCGCTCATGCCACCTGAAAGTACAACGGCACGGCGGCCTTGGGCTTTTTTTGCGAACTGCGCTTGGATGTCGCGATGAGACTCTTCGATATGTTCGGGGCCAAAGCCATTCACTTGGGGGAGGCTGTCGAAATGCTCGCGCCATTTTTCAGGGACGCTTGCAGGATCTTTGAGATAACTTTCGTACAGATCCTCGACATAAGGTGCATTGACGCCATGGTAGGCGGATGATTTTTGAAGTCGATCAAGATAATCTGACATTTTAGGACGCTCAACCTAAAAAAGAGTGCAAAAATACGCTAAATGCTTGTTTCATTTAGCCTAGCACTTTTATTTTAGAACACCATGACGATTTTTAATAAAAGACAAATGTCCTAAATTAGAAAATTAGTCATTTTTTATTTGGTTTTAGGAAAGAAGCGTTCTTGAAGCTCGTTTTGGATTGCGTACATCGCGGGGATCAGGTAAAGCACCACTAAAAAGCCCATGATGGTGCCGAAGCTGAGCGCGATGGCCATTGGGATAAGGAAGCGCGCTTGCACTGATGTCTCGAAAAGAATGGGTGCTAAACCTAATGTGGTGGTGAGTGTGGTCAATAAAATCGGGCGGAAACGGCTAACAGCAGCTTGATGAATAGCCTGGAGAGCAGGCAAATCTTTCAGTTCATTGAGGCGTACGGTGAGTACCAACGAGCCATTCACAACCAGTCCGCCGAGCGCGATCATGCCGTAAATACTTACTGAGCTCATGCCGTGACCCATCACGATATGGCCAAAAATACTGCCAGCAACCGCAAAGGGAATGGTCAACATGACAATAACGCCTTGGCTATAGCTTCGGAACAGCGCAGCCATCAAAGCAAAAATTAATACTGCAGACCACAGAAGGCCATCAAAGATGTATTTGAAGGTGCGTGTTTGGTCTCGACGACCACCGCCGAACTTCCATTTGAGTTCGGGATGATTAGCGATGAGCTCTGGTAAGAAGCTCTTTTGCACCAAGGCTCGTATCTGACGTGAATTAGCGTGTGCTTTATCGATACTGGCGGTGATCTGAATGATGCGTCGCCCGTCTTCACGTTTAATAGTGCTGTAGGCGCGACTGGTTTCGATGATAGCCGCTTCAGTTAAGGGGATGAGGCCGCCGTTAGGAGTACGAATCAGCATCTCACGCAGATCAGCTAATGACTGACGATGATCACGTGAAAGTCGCACCATCACTTTGACTTCTTTACCACCACGCAGAATTCGCTCGACCTCAGCGCCGTAGAAAGAGTCTCGAATCTGCTGACCGAGTGATTGTTCGGTTAAACCCAGTGCACGACCCACAGGGCTTAAGTTAAACACCCATTGGTTTTTACCTTGTCCTATGCCATCACTAACATCGGTGACGCCTTGCAGCTCACCGAGCTTGGTTGCTAGTTCACGAGCGCTTGCTTCAAGGACTTTGGTATCGGTATGTGACAGGTTGACCACGAACTCTTTATTGCCACCTGGACCAACCATGTACTCGAAGAAGATCGATTTAGCTTCGGGTACTTCACCCATCTCTTTACGCCATTCGCGTAAGAAGTCTTCTTGGTTAAAAGGGCGTTGATCATCTGGTACGAGGTACATATTCACATCGCCATAATCCGGACGACGCCAACCTGCACGGGTAAACCAACTTGATAGGTATTGTTTTCCGCCTAAATTCTCAATGGCGCGAAGACCTGCCGCTTCCACCTTGCGCACAGTGGCTTGCGTTTGTTTAACAGATGCATCGACTGGCATGTCGATTTCCGCATCAACGCGGTTACCAGGGATGCTTGGGCGCCATGTGAGATCGATACGACCCGCTTCGTACCACGCAATGATGATCGCTAAAAAGCCACCAAAAATTATCAGCACAAGATAGCGATGCTTCAATGTCCAGTTAAGTTGGTTGGCATACGTCACGTCTCGTAAGCGATCTAAACCATCAGTCATTGCATTGTGGAAACGCTTAACGCGAGCAAAGGGAGCGTAGAGTTTTGCTGCTTTGCCTTCTTTGATCTTGTGATTGAGATGTGAGGGGAGAACCAGCAGTGCCTCGAGTAAGGAGATAGCAAATACGATGGATGCCACAACCGGCAATGACTTCATGAATTGACCGGTAGAGCCTGGCACCAACAGCAACGGGATAAAGGCAATGATGTTGGTACCTACCGCATAGATAACGGGTACTAACATCTCACGTACGCCTTGTTGCACCGCTTCGCTTGGCTTAAGGCCTTGTTGTAGTTTGGTGTAGATGTGTTCACCGACGATGATGGCGTCATCAACAACGATGCCGACTGCCAAGATAAAGGCAAACATAGAGATCATGTTTAAGGTGATGCCTGCATACGGTAAGAAGCTGAAGCTGCCAATGAATACCACGGGTATTGAAACGGCGACCCAGAAGGCGAGGCGAGCATTTAAGAACAAACCTAAAGCAATGACGACTAAGGCGAGGCCAGCAAGACCATTACTGATTAGGATATTGCTTCGCTCGTAATAACGTTCTGATCGGTCGTTTTGAATACTTAGTTCAACGGTTTTAGGTAGCTCTTTTTGTAGTTTCTTTATGGTTTGTTTAACACGACCAGCAAGCTCAATCGGGCGAACGCTTTCACCGTGATAGACATCAAGGCGCATGCCGGGCTTACCGTTAAACTCGAAGATCTGTGTGCTGTCTTCAAAGCCATCATTTACCTTTGCAATGTCTCGAAGTAATAACTGAGTGCCATCGTTACGGGTTTTGATTGGGATGTCACCAAACGCCTTTGCGTCTTCGCGGCGACCTAAGGTACGCAGTACGACATCTCCATCTTGAGTTTCTATGCGGCCACCGGGCACATCACGTACTGCGTCATATAAGACGTCTGAGATATCGCCAATGGTCAGTGATTGCTCGAGGAGACGAGATGGATCAATCTCAATGCTGATCTCTGGGGCGAGGGCGCCAACTTGTTCTACGCGCGATACGCCTTTCACATCAAGTAGGGTGCGGCGCATGCGTTCGCTCAGTTCGTACAGCTCGGTTTGTGCAAGCTCTGCAGCCACGCCAATACTGATGATGGAGAACTCACGCCCTTTTAACGTAACCTTGGCTTGTTCGGCTTCAACAGGGAAAGAGTTTATGCGTGCGACTGCATTGCGGATGTCCTGCAGTAATTGTTGGCGATCAACGCCGTTTTCCAACTTGGCAAAGACCTCGCCTTGGTTTTCAGACGCATTGGCAGTGAGCTGGTCGATACCTGGCATGCCATTAAGTTCTTGCTCAATCGGTAGGATGACGCCTTTCTCAACTTCCTCAGGACTCGCGCCACTGTAGTTAACCGATACTGTGACCTGATCGGCTTCATAGGTGGGAAGGTATTGTTGCTTAACATCCATGAAGCCCAAAACGCCGCCCAAGATGAGCGCAAGCATCAGGATATTGGCGGCAACTGAGTTAGTCGCAAACCATTCGACAATGCCTTTACGTTGCGTACTCATATTGATTACTTAACGTTGACCTTGGTGCCAGGAACGAGTGTTTTTAAGCTGTTAGTGACGATGTAATCCAAGCTTTTGGGTGGGTTTATGTAAGCGGACTGGCTGTCCATATCAATCAAATGCACTGCTTCCACTTGAAGCAAGCCTTTGTTGTCTACCCCCCAAACACGACTATCACTGGTCAGTGCTTCGCGTGGCAGTTTTACCGCATTGTTGATTGGTTGCTGCATGATTTTCGCTTCAACATAAGTGCCAAGCAGAAGAGGGCGGCTTGATTGGGTTAGCGGTTGATTAATCTCAACGATCACTTTCGCTAAACGGCTATCGCTATCAATCTGGGGGTGAATACGAATCAGTTCACCTTGGTAATCAATGCCATTGGCCTTCAGCTTAACGTGAGAGCCTTTTGCATTGGTACGTGGCTGAATCTTGGCGATACGATCGGTAGGTAGTCGTAATTCCACCCAGTAGCGATCGGCACGTGCCACACTGCCAATTTCATCACCGATGGAAACGGTATCGCCGATGACTTTTTTCCGCTCAACCACCACAACATTCGTTTCAATTTGGCGTTGGGTGTGTGATAGATCGAGCTGCGCTTGTTTAAGCTGACGTTGTGCGCTTGCTAATGCAGCTTCAGCTTGGCGTTGTTGCGGTAGGCGTAGTGCTAACTGCTTAGACTCGTCAGATAGCTGCATACGCTTACTCAGGATCTCTAAATCCTTCTCGGCAACTTTTCGTTGCGCAGCTTCCATTGCGATATCAGCTTGAGCCTTTTTCAAAGCGGCATTGGCTGCATCGACATTTAATTGATATTCACGATCATCGATGGAATAGAGTGTTTCGCCACGCGCAATCTGACCACCGGGTTCAAAGTCACGATGCAGAGCGATTAACTGACCTTTTGCTTGTGCTTCGAGTGTGATCAGCTCGGCGGGCATCACACTACCGTAAGCAAGTAATTCTAAAGCATGGTTGCCGGCTTCATTTTTAATGGCAGTAACGCTTGGGGTAACGGGCTTAGCTTTTGGCTTTTTCTTTGGCGGCTCTGTCTGCATGACCCAGTAAGTCAAAACAACAAAAACCGTTATCAATACCGCTCCAAGTTGGAAGCGTTTTGAGGACAACATAATTTCTCCGCGATAGCGCGTTTAGATAGCGTTATTACCGCTCAGATGTATCAGAAAAACAATAGCTTAATGATAAAGGCGACTAGGGCGATGTT
>VMDJ01000035.1 GCA_008080925.1 Gammaproteobacteria bacterium | reverse complement strand
CTATGCTGAATTACCAATCACAAGCTGACAATGACTCAATGTACAACACGCCACCTACCTACAGTTGGTATTTGGCAGGCTTGGTTTTTGAGTGGCTTAAAGAGCAGGGTGGTCTTTCAGTCATGGCGGATATCAATCAGCGTAAGGCAAATTTATTGTATTTAGCGATTGATAAGAGTGGTTTTTACGATAATCCGGTCAATTCTGCTTATCGTTCGATCATGAATGTGCCATTTACACTGGCTGATACTCGTTTAGATGCGTTATTTTTAGAGCAGAGTCATGAGGCTGGCTTGTTGGCGCTTAAAGGTCATAAAGAAGTTGGTGGTATGCGAGCCAGTATTTATAACGCGATGCCCTATGAGGGCGTTGAGGCTTTAGTCGATTTTATGGCTGAGTTTGAGCGTACACACGGTTAACTAAGGAATACCGATGAGTGATGCAGAACAATTAGGCAAGATTCGAGATCGTATCGATGCGATTGATGAACAAGTGCATCAATTGCTGAATCAGCGAGCTGAGGCGGCAATGGAAGTTGCGCGCATTAAACTTTCGGCTGATCCAAATGCGGTGTTCTATCGACCAGAGCGTGAAGCGCAAGTGCTTCGTATGGTGCAAGAGCGTAATCAAGGTCCGCTTGATGATGAAGAAGTTGCGCGTTTGTTCCGCGAAATCATGTCAGCCTGTTTGGCGTTAGAGCGTCCTTTGCAAATTGCTTACTTGGGGCCTGCAGGTACTTTTACCCAAGCGGCAGCGTTAAAGCATTTCGGTCATTCAGTGCGCACAGAGTCGCTCGGTAGCATTCCAGATGTCTTCTTAGATGTGGAATCAGGTAAAGCTGATTACGGTGTTGTGCCTGTTGAGAACTCAACCGAAGGTGTGGTGAACCATACGCTCGATACCTTCTTGAAATCACCGCTTCAGATTTGTGGTGAGGTGAGTATTCGCATTCATCACAACTTGCTTGGTAAAGGTCAACCGTTATCAGAATTGAAAACGGTGTTCTCGCATCAGCAGTCGCTGGCTCAGTGTCGTGGATGGTTAGATCGTCATCTACCGTTTGTTGATCGTGTGCCGGTCGGTAGCAATGCAGAGGCTGCTAAGTTGGCAGCTGAAACGCCGAATGCCGCCGCTATTGCCGGTGAGATGGCGGCAGAGCTTTATGGTCTGGATACGCTATCTGAAAATATTGAAGACGAAGCAGGTAACACCACACGCTTTTTAGTCATTGGTCGCCATGCAACGCCACCATCGGGTGATGACAAGACGAGCTTAATGATGAGTGCGCCTAACGAGGCAGGTGGTCTTTATAAGATGCTGCGTCCACTGGCAGATCATGGTGTCAGTATGACGCGTATCGAGTCACGTCCTTCGCGGCGTGAAAATTGGGATTATGTGTTCTTTGTGGATGTGAATGGTCATGCAGATGACCCTCACATGGCAAAAGCGATTGAAGAGCTGCGTAAATCCGCAGGTATGTTTAAGGTTCTAGGCTCATACCCGCGTGCGGTGCTTTGAGTATTAAAAGGTATTAACGTGAGTAATGCGTTTCTGCACATTGCCTCTCCAGGTATTGCATCTATTCAGCCATACAAACCAGGCAAGCCTGTTTCTGAATTAGAGCGTGAACTGGGTATTTGTAACTCGATTAAATTGGCGTCTAACGAGAACCCGATTGCGGTTAGTCAGCGCGTCAAAGATGTGTTGCAGTCTGAGTTTGCAGAATTGGCGCGCTATCCAGATGGTGCAGGGTTTGCTTTGCGTGAAGCCTTAGCGAATCGCCATGGCGTTACATCTAAGCAGATCACGATTGGTAATGGTTCCAATGATGTGCTCGATATGATCGCTCGCGTGTTCTTATCGCCGGGTTTTCAGTCTGTTTTTTCTCAGCATGCGTTTGCGGTTTATCCGATTGCTTCAATGTCTGTTGGTGCCGATTTAGTTGCAGTCCCTGCCGTTGAATTTGGCCATGATTTACATGCCATGCTCAATGCGATCACTGATAAAACGCGCGTGGTTTGGATTGCGAATCCTAACAATCCAACAGGCACTTGGTTGAATGAAGCTGAGTTGATGCATTTTGTTGAGCAAGTGCCATCTGATGTCATCATTGTTATTGATGAAGCGTATTCGGAGTATGTGCGTCTCGATGATTATCCAGATGCTACTCAATGGATAACGCGATTCCCTAATGTGATCGTCACACGTACATTTTCAAAAGCCTTTGGTTTGGCCGCCTTACGCGTTGGCTACAGCGTAAGTCATCCAGATGTTGCGGATTTGTTAAACCGTGTTCGCCAGCCATTTAATGTGAATTCATTTGCGCAAGCCGGTGCAGTTGCTGCGTTGGATGATGATGAATACTTGGCAGAATCAATTCGTGTTAATGATGAAGGATTGGTTCAGTTAAGCCAGGGCCTAGATAAGTTGGGTCTTACCTATATTCCATCAGTGGGAAATTTTGTTGCAGTCAATGTGGGTCGCCCGGTAGCAGAGGTTGACAAAGCATTGTTGATGGAAGGTGTAATCACGCGCCCTGTCGAAAATTATGGGTTGCAGCATCACTTACGAATCAGTGTGGGTCTACAAGCTGAAAATGCTCGCGCGCTTACCGCATTGGAGAAGATCTTGTGAAGCCGATCAAACGACTCGCGGTCATTGGCCTCGGTTTAATTGGCGGTTCTTTGGCGCGTGCGTTACGCGATGCCGGTAAGGTTGAGTATATTGTCGGCTGTGGTCGCTCGGTTGCAAACCTTGAGAAAGGTGTCGAGTTGGGTGTGATTGATAGCTTCACGCATGATGTGGCTGAAGCGGTCAGTGATGCAGATGTAGTGTTTGTTTCAGTACCTCTAGGTGCTATGAGCTCTGTGTTTGAAGCGTTCAAAGGTCACATCAAACCAGATTGTGTGATCACCGATGGCGGTAGTGCTAAAGCGACTGTTATTGAAGATTTTATGCAGGCGTGTCCTGAGTATGCGGCTCAGTTTGTGCCTGGTCATCCGATTGCAGGTACAGAAAACAACGGCGTCGAGGCATCATTCGCAACGCTCTATAACAATCGTCGCATCATTATCACTCCGATCGATCAAACTTCTGCTGATGCCCAAAAGATCATCACGGAGATGTGGCAAGCCTGTGGTGCCGAGGTTATCGAGATGGGTGTAGAACATCACGATGAAGTCTTAGCGGCGACAAGTCATTTGCCACACATGCTGGCATTTGGTTTGGTGGATATGTTGGCTAATCTCGATGAGCACGATGACATCTTTAAATACGCGGCGGGCGGTTTTCGTGATTTCACACGAATCGCATCAAGTAACCCGGTGATGTGGCGTGATATCTGTGTGGCGAATCGGCGTGCCGTTAGTGAGTTGGTTTTCTCATTTGCAGAAGAGTTGCAGTCGATTGGTGAGCTTATCGAGCAAGGTGAGGGCGAGTCATTGCTCGAGATTTTTGAGAATGCGAAATCAGCGCGTGATGCTTACGTCGACGGTCTAGACGACAAATAAGCGATATCCCCCTAAAACTTCACGCTAAACGTTGGTTTTGCTTGAGTTTTTTGCCTTAAATCGATAGCCTTCGCGGTCTTTATTTGCAGTATTTTAGAGACCCAACCTCGTGTCTGATTCGATTCGTTTCCATGTCCAGCCTGGCGGTGCCCTGAAGGGTGCTATTCGAGTAGCTGGCGATAAATCCATTTCTCATCGCTCCATCATGATGGGCTCATTAGCTGAAGGCACGACGCATGTTAGTGGTTTTCTCGAAGGTGAGGATGCGCTTGCGACCTTAAATGCGTTTAAAGCCATGGGTGTGAAAATCGAAGGTCCTGACAATGGCAAAGTGGTTGTACACGGTGTGGGTATGCAGGGCTTGCAGCAACCTCAGGCTTCTCTCGATGTGGGCAATTCTGGTACTTCGATGCGCTTAATGTCGGGACTGTTGGCGGGTCAGGCGTTTTCTACAACACTGATTGGCGATGAGTCGTTAACGAAGCGTCCAATGAAGCGAGTGACCGATCCATTAGCACTGATGGGTGCGCAGATTGAAACAACTGAGACGGGCACCTCACCACTTAACATCTCACCGGTAGCTGCTTTAAAAGGCATTGATTACGACATGCCAATGGCAAGTGCGCAGGTTAAGTCGTGCTTATTACTTGCGGGCCTTTATGCCGAGGGTGAAACCTGGGTAACTGAACCTGCACCAACTCGCGATCACACAGAGCGCATGTTGCAAGGCTTTGGTTACGAGGTGATGCAAGATGGCCCGCGTCGCGGTGTTAAAGGTGGCGGCAAGCTGACTGCCTGCGACATTGATGTGCCGGCCGATATTTCATCTGCGGCCTTCTTCTTGGTTGGTGCAAGTATTGCCGAAGGTTCTGATCTGACACTTCAGCACGTTGGCATGAATCCCACGCGTGATGGCGTGATCAATATCCTTCGATTGATGGGTGCAGACATTGAGGTTAGTAATGAGCGTGTGATTGGTGGTGAGCCAGTCGCAGACCTTCGTGTTCGCTCCGCCAAGCTCAAAGGTATTCAAATCCCTGAAGATCAGGTGCCGCTCGCCATTGATGAATTCCCTGCACTGTTTATTGCAGCAGCTTGTGCTGAAGGTGAAACGGTTCTGACCGGTGCTGAAGAGCTGCGTGTTAAAGAATCTGATCGTATTCAGGTTATGGCCGATGGCTTGATCGCACTGGGTGTTGACGCCAAGCCAACGCCAGATGGCATTGTGATTCAGGGCGGTTCAATCGGTGGTGGTTCGGTGGGTAGCCATGGTGATCACCGCATTGCGATGTCCTTTGCCATGGCCGCCTTGCGTGCAACGGGCGATATTTCGATTGATGACTGTGCCAATGTGAATA
>VMDJ01000031.1 GCA_008080925.1 Gammaproteobacteria bacterium | reverse complement strand
CGCCTGAGATATCAGGTTGCTTGACGGCAAAGGTGCCACCAAAGCCGCAGCATTCTGTTGGGCGTTGATGACGCTCAACGGTTACTTCGTTGAGTTGAGCAAGAAGCTTGTCGGTGGCTGAGGCAACATTCATTTCACGTTGCGCAGAACATGAGTGATGTACAGCGATATAAGTCGGCTCACCTTTATCCTGTAACTCGATCTGCAAGGTGTTGGCTAAAAAGTCGGCAAACTCAACAACACGCGCAGCAACATCACAGGCTAGTTGGCGATCAGGCTGACCCTCAAAAAGCTCAGGCCAGTGATGCAGCATCATGCCGCCGCAAGAGGCTGATGGCACAACAATCGGTATGTCTTCATTAAAAAGATTGAGCTGGCTGCGAGCAACCTTAAGCGCTTCATCGCGATAACCGCTATTAAAAGCAGGCTGACCGCAACAAGATTGGTTTTGTGGAAAGATGACTTCCAATCCTTCGCGTTGCAATAGGGTAATCGCTGCCATACCCGCATTGGGGTACAACATGTCGATTAGACAGGTACCAAAAAAATAGACGCGAGAAGGGTTGCTCATTTAAGAAGTGTAGCCCTTATTGTGGCTGTCCACCTTGCAGCATCTTTAGGACAAACGCATTCACTTCGTTGCCATCAATGATGCCGTCATGATTACTGTCGATGTAAACGAAGCGCTGCATCGATGGAGTGAGAAACTCCTTACGGGTCACTTGGCCGTCTTGATTGCGATCGTAGTGATTAAAAAAGCTACCTGCGACCATTTGCTCGCCAGTCATTTGTGCAACGCTGCCACTACTTAAAGAGATGAGTAAGGCGGTAAATAGAATCTTTTTCATTGGAGCTCCTAGGGTAGTTTTAAGCTATGTCGACAGCGTGAAAATGCTGGTTGGATAGCGTTCATTAATGCGTTGATTTGCTCAGCGTTTAAATTACTGGATGAGATGACTTGGTTGATGTCCTGTGCCAATGCTTGCATGGCTTGGTTAAGTGCTTTGGTTTCGACATGCTCAGGTGTCTGAACAGAAACGAGCTCACTCTTTACCTCGACAACTGCAGAGCGAGGAATGGCTTTATTCGTGCCAGATAAAGCAAGTGCCGCCATGATCGGCGAGACCTTGGTGTAGTTCTCGTCTTTAAAGATGAACTCGGCGCCAATCGGAAGTTGAGAAAATTTCATCGTCTGAGTTTATCGCGCCTGAGAAAGCTCGGTATCATGTTATTTAATGATTCGTAGAGAGAGATATTATGGCCAGCGGACGCCTTGATCGTTGGGTTAGTCAAACGACTGAGCTTAGTCGTAAAGAAGCAGGTATTTTGATCCGTCGAGGAGAGATCCAAGTCAACGGCGAGGTGGTCAAAAAGGCGGCTGCTCAAATTCCTGATGGCGCTGAGGTTTTTTGGGGTGATGATCTATTGGACGTTGCGCCACCTATCTACCTGATGATGCATAAGCCGGCAGGTTTGGTGTGCGCTAATCGAGATGGATTGTATTCCACGGTAATTGATTTGCTGCCACCCGAATGGTCAAGAGATGTGCATATCGTTGGGCGTTTGGATCTCGATACCACGGGTTTGTTGCTAATGACCGACGATGGTGATTGGTCACATCGTGTCTCTTCTCCGCGGCGTGCCGTTGGTAAGGTGTACGAGGTGAGTCTGGCAGACCCTCTCGTTTCTTCTGCTGAAAATGCCTTTGCTGACGGCATCAAGTTGGATGGTGAGGAGAAGCTCACACGTCCGGCTGTACTTCAGCGCATAGATGATCAACACGTCACAGTGACGTTATTCGAAGGGCGTTATCACCAAGTAAAGCGTATGTTTGCCGCTTTGGGTAATAAGGTTGAAACCTTGCATCGAAGCCAGATTGGTCAGCTTCAACTTGATGCAGATTTAAAACCGGGTGCGTGGCGTGAACTCACACCCGATGAAATCGAATTGGCGACGCAATCTCTTCAGGTTCCCGATGCAGACTAAGTTGGCCTTCCTTTTTGTTGTGTTGGTGCTGGTTGCCGGTGGGCTCACTCGATGGTTGCTAGCGCCCGAAGAGGTGATAAGTACCGAGGTGCACTGTGATCTTTCAGAGGGTCGATGTCAGATCACTTCAGTTGAGGGCGATATTTCAGTCTTAGTGGCGCCTAGCCCGATTGGGGTTATGAGCAAACACCAGATTCAGGTGAGCACTCAGAATGGTTTTTTTGTTCCAGAGGTCCTTGAAGTCACTGGATTAGAGATGGAAATGGGGCTGACCCGGGTTGGGTTTCGTTCAGTTAACGTTCAGGCAAGCTCGGCTACTTTGATACTACCGATATGCACCCAAAATGAGATGCATTGGCAGTTTTTGCTCAAAGGGCGATTCAATGGCCAGCCAACAGTCTATCGTTGGGTGCTGACGACGCAGCGTTAAGTCGTTGCGACTGAATGTGTGCTCTGATATAAATCAGAACACAAAAAAAGAATTCGCCTTTTTAAGGCAAAATGCTTGCTAGACAAGCTCTTAGGAGAAACCAAAAATGAAAAAAATCGTTATGTCAGTTGCTGCTTTAGCAATGGTTGCAGGTTTTGGCTCAGCGGTTGCAGGTGATGCAGCAGCAGGTAAAGCAAAATTCGCAGTATGTTCAGGTTGCCACGGCGCAACAGGTGCTGGTAATGCAGCATTGGGTTACCCAAAACTAGCGGGTCAAAGCGCTGCTGATATCTACGGTAAGTTGAGTGGCTACAAGTCAGGTGCACGTCAGAATGCAACCATGCAAGCAATGACCGCTGGCCTATCTGATGCAGATATGCACAACATTGCAGCTCACGTTGCCACTTTGAAGTAATTCAAAGACTTAGTTGATAAAAAGCGCCCCTTTGGGGCGTTTTTTTTGCTTTCCTTGAACTAAATCAGTTCAATTCGGAAAAATTTTTCGCAAGAGAATCAGAGTTTCCTTATAATCACGTCCTGATTTCACTCCGAAAACATTAGTTGTTCCTGGGTATTAGATATGAAAAACATCCTATTGATTGCTTCTTTGGTTTCTTTCGCATTTGCGGGTTCTGCGTTTGCAGCAGGTGATGCAGCAAGCGGTAAGGAAAAATCTGCGACTTGTGCAGGTTGTCACGGTATGGACGGTAACAGTGCCGCACCGACTTTCCCTAAAATCGCCGGCCAAGGTGAAGGTTATCTGTACAAGCAGTTGATGGAATTCAAAAGCGGTAAGCGCGCTAACGCTACCATGATGGCAATGGTTGCCGCATTGAGCGAGCAAGACATGATGGATTTGGCAGCGTTCTACGCAAGCCAAGCTGGTAAGTCAGGTAAGGCAGCTGAAGATCAAGTTGAGCTTGGTCAGGCAATCTACCGTGCTGGTAATGAAGGTTCTGGTGTAGCAGCATGTGCAGCATGTCACGGCCCTACTGGTGCTGGTAATCCACAAGCGCGCTTCCCTAAGTTGTCAGGTCAGCATGCGGATTACACAGTGGCGCAATTGAAGTCATTCGCGAAAGGCGAGCGTGCTAACGATGCAGGTTCAATGATGCGCGTTGTAGCTGGCAAGATGAGCGAAGCGGAGATGAATGCGGTAGCGCAGTACATTCAAGGCTTGCGTTAATCGGAAGAATTGAAAAAGCCCCGTCACTGACGGGGCTTTTTTTTGCCTGTCATTCAGGTGTTATTCAGCCACTAGATGGTTAAACTCGTTACATGGAACTTGGCAGCCGATGCTGTCTCTAAAAAGTACAAAAAAGTTTAAGGAGCAAAGCGTGAGAGCATTTAAATTAATCGGATTGGCTGCCATGTTGATCGTTTCAACGGCGCTATCAGCAATGACTTTTGAAGAAGGCAAACACTACGAGTCACTTTCACCTCAGCCACCTCAAGGCAAGGTAGGCGATAAGATCGAGGTGCTTGAGTTCTTTATGTTCAGTTGCCCACATTGTTATAACTTTGAGCCACACGTCGCTAAGTGGAAAAAGTCTAAAGCGGCTGATGTCGAATTTATCAAAGTGCCAGCCATGTTTGGTCGCCATACCAATATGCATGGCCAAGCATTCTATGCGCTCGAATCAATGGGCGAGTTAGACCGTATCCATGATGCGTTTTTTCACGAGATTCATGAGAACCGTAATGGCATGAAGACGCGAGAAGAGCTTGATGCTTTTCTTCAAGGCCAAGGCGTAGACATGGCGGCGTTTAACGCGGCGATGAAATCCTTCGCAGTTGCCTCAAAGAGTAATCGCGCGGCGAGTTTGATGCGTCGTTATGGCATCACCGGCGTGCCTTCACTGGTGATTGATGGTCGTTACAAAAGCGGTCGAGGTCATACCTTTGAAAGCATGTTACAAATGACCGACATGCTGACTGATAAAGTACGCGACGCCCGTAAAACGCAATAAATGACTTCAGACGTAGCTTCTTTAATACCCGGTCAGAAGCTGCGTCTGCTTAGCTATAACATTCAAGCAGGTATCGAAACCAATCGTTATCGACACTATGTTACGCGTGGTTGGAAGCATGTCTTGCCGCATCGTGGTCGTGTAGTGAATCTTCAAGCAATCGCAAAGATACTGACTGAATACGATGTGATTGGATTACAAGAAGTTGATTCGGGAAGCCTACGCACAGGCTTTCTTGATATGACCGAGTTTCTTGCGCGTCAGTCTGGACACCCCTATTGGTATCGGCAGGTGAATCGCGATATCGGGATGTTGGCACAAAACAGTAATGGTCTGATTAGTCGCATTCAACCTACTCAAGTTAGCAATCATCAACTGCCACCGGGTAATGGTCGTGGCGCAATGCTGATGGAGTTTGGAGTCGGTCGTAATGCCTTACGCATTTGCAGTATGCATTTGGCCTTGTCGCGTCGTCAGCGTCAGCGTCAGCTCGATTTCATCAGTGAGCTCACGCAAGATTCAGCTCACTTAATTG
>VMDJ01000128.1 GCA_008080925.1 Gammaproteobacteria bacterium | reverse complement strand
GGCACAGCAAAAACAGCGGCATCATCCGGCGCATCCAAACCGACCAACACATCATCGCGCGAGCGTTTATCGAGCTTATTCAATACACGACTCAACACCGTACTGCCAACCTTGGCACCACAACCACCACATCGCATTGCATGGGTTGATATTTCTTTTATAGCGTCTTGATCCGCAATACCCGAAATCTCTACCTGCTCTTCTGGCATCTCGGGCAGCTCGTTAAACATCCGCATAAACTTTCGATCAATCGAATCTTTCCATTGCCAAAGCCAGTCAGCCTCAAATGCCCAGGCGCCACGCGAGGCAACCGCATGCTTGTCGCCCGTGCTGATCAAGCCAAGAAAATGTTTTTGTGGTTTGTATGTCTTTAGCGATTTACCTGAGACAAGACGACGAAGGTTTTCGGTCAATACTGGTCCTTGCCTTACTGCAAAGACACCGGACTTAGGTCGCGGTGACGGCATGGACGCAATGTCACCGACGGCAAAAATGTTTTGATGCGACGTGCTTCGTAAATACTCATCGACTTGAATAAATCCAAGTTCATCCGTCGCTAACCCTGATTGTTTAGGCCAACTTGGCGCACCAGCCGACGTTGTCCAAAGCACTGCATTTACCTCACGGGCTTCACCATTGACGGTCAATGCGTCTTTTGAAACCTGAGTAACAGAACTATGGGTAAAGAGAGAAATATTGCGCTCTTTAAACACACGATTAAAACGACGACGCACACTTGTGTTATGCCCCATCAGAATATCTTCGTCCGCGGTATACAGTTCAAAATGTAATCGTGAGGGATCTTGATTGTGCTGCTCAAAGAGCTTTAGCAGCTGGTACTGCGTTGACAGCATGACTTCCACACCACCCGCGCCGCCACCGACGACAGCGATATTCAAATACTCTTCAGTATTTAAAAGTCTTTGTTGTAGCTCAGCCCATTTCTCCAACCACAGATCGATAGGCTTTATCGGTAAGGCATACTCCAAAGCGCCCGGCACATTATCCGTTCGAGGACGTGAACCAATATTGATAGAGAGCAGGTCGTAATCGACCGGCGGCCTTCCTTTGATAAAGATCTGCTGTGTTTCAGGATCAATACGCTCGACCTCACCGTGATACAAACGTGCATTTGCAAAAGTCGCCAGAGGGCCAAGATCGATGTGAACATCATCAAACTCATAATGGCCTGCAATCAGACCGGGGAGCATGCCTGAATAAGGCGTATGGATATCACGAGTGATCAGCGTTAAGCGAACACCGGGGATCGGCTTCATGCCAAACATGCGCAGCACAGACACATGTGCATGACCGCCACCGATGAGCACAATATCTTTGATGATTGGGGTATTTGACTGCACGAACCGATCGACCACTACTGCTATTGGTTCGATTATCTCATAACCACAGGATGCTTTTATCGACGCAATACCGCCAACCAACGCCAGAAGTTCAACAAGCCCGCCATCGCACCTGCCACATAAGTCCAAGCAGCTGCCTTTAGAATCTTTCTCGCCGGTCTTTTTTGTTTCTCGTCGAGATACCCGTGCTCAAGAATCGGTAGTGCTTTTTTGAAGCTCGCATCTAACTCAACTGGCAGAGTCACTAGCTGCACAACCAAGCTAAAACCCATGACCAAGAAAGCACCTAATGCTGTGAGGACACCTGAACTTGGCACCTTAGTCACCAAGACAAGAATCGGCGCGGCAAACAATAAAAAGGAACCCAGTCGATTCGCCCAAAGGGATGCCATCGCCAAACGCGTGCGCCATTGAAACAAAGGCTCTTGCGCGGCATGTTGTAAGGCATGTCCACACTCATGTGCCGAAACCGTTATCGCGGTGAGTGTTTTACTGTCATGCTTATCTTTTGTCAGACGAACCGCTCGGTTGATTGGATCATAATGATCTCCACCCTCTGTTATCTCCACCTTCACATCAAACAGACCATATTTATCAAGAAGATGACGCGCTAACTCACCACCTGTACCAGGAAAGTTTTGCTCATCCTGATGGTTATATTTCGCCAGAATACGCTGCACCCACCACTGCGGGCCGTAAATAAGCGCTAACAAAATCAAAAAGGCGATGAGATAAATCATTTAAAAATCAAAACTTTTCCGTTTAGAGAAAGACAGATTACGTAAAAATTGTGTAGGCTAACGCCACAAATTTAAACCCTCTGTGTTGTGCGCCATGCCCAAAAAGAAGAAAAAGAAAATTCCACAAGCCGAAACCGCTGATCGTCACCTTTGTTATGAACAATCCGTTCAATGTGCCGAAGCCGAAATTGATTTTGTCACCACCACGTTCAAACAGCTCCGTAAACGAGACGTTCGCGAGTTACGTGAGGACTTCTGCGGCACTGCAACCGTCTGCTGTGACTTTGTCGCACGTCATGAGGACAATCACGCTTACGGTGTTGATCTCGATACCGATGTGTTGAACTGGGGTCGCGAGCACCGTGTGAACGCGCTCACTTCCGAACAAGCACTGCGTGTGTCATTGATCGAAGACAATGTACTCACCGCCAAAACACCCAAGGTGGATGCGCTTCTTGCGATGAATTTTAGCTACTGGCTATTTAAAGAACGCGAAGACCTAGTGAACTATTTCAAAATCGCTCGTGAGTCACTCAAAGATGACGGCATCATGTTCCTCGATGCATTTGGCGGCTATGAAAGTTTTCAAGAGCTTGAAGAAGAACGAGAGATTGATGATGACGATGCAGGCTTCACCTATGTATGGGATCAAGCGTCTTTCAATCCGATCAATAACAACATGATTTGTCACATCAGCTTCCATTTCAACGATGGCTCTGTGATGAAGAATGCGTTCACCTACGACTGGCGCATGTACACCTTGCCAGAGATTCGCGACATCCTTAAAGATGCGGGCTTTAAAAAGAGCACCATCTATTGGGAAGGTTGGGATGAAGATGAGGAAGAAGGTAACGGCATCTATGAGCCTGCTGAGCAAGGTGAAGCCGACCCAGGCTGGGTGGTTTACATCACTGCAGAGAAATAAGAAAAGGCCTCGTAAGAGGCCTTTTTGTTAACGTCCGAAGAGCCCTTTGAGCTGATCACCCAAAACACCTTTGAGTTTTTCATCGAGCTTTTCTTTGGCTTTCTTCTTCAGCTCTTGCTCCGCTTTCGACTTCAACACTGAATCAAGCTCTGGTTTGAATTGTGGCTTCTGCAATGGGCCGACAATGCGAACCGGCACGGGAATACCGGATAGCTGGTCGGCCGCTTGACCACCCTGACCCTGCAATGAGCTCACCAGCTCCACGGCTAAACGATAGTCGACGGTATCTTTAGGTAAGTTAACCGAACCCTTACCTGACACACGCAACAGCGGCGACATGGCGCTGAGATCTGAGTTACTTACGACACCATTGACGGCCTTGATTGAGCCACTGAGCGATGTGAAATCTGTTTGATTCTGATCACTCACCTCACCAGAAGACTGAACACCTAAAAGCGCCCCCGCCTGACGGATCAATTTAGCGATATTCACGCCTTTCACTGCACCATCACGGAAGTTAAATGACGCTGTACCATTGAGTGAGTTACGAATAGCGGCTTCATCAAGACCTCTGACACTCATATCCGCCTCGATATCACCTAAGCCCACTAACTTGTCGAAAGCCATGCGGTCATTGAGCATGGGGCCAAGCTGTACATTTCGCAGGACCTTCTTAGCTTGTATGAAAGGCTCTTTCTTACGTGCATCAATCTTTATATCACCCGAAAAATCACCGCCGTATAACTTAGCCTTCATTGGATAGACGCGCAGCTGTTTATCTTTACTTTTGGCCTCAACCAAGACATCTGTCATTTTGACTTTTTGCGCAACTAGTTCACTGATTTTCAATTGCGCATCAACATTCGCCGCAAACAAAGCACCTAATGGATTAGCTGAATCTGCGGCTTGTTTAGCACTCGGCTTATCCGAAACTGGTGGCATATATCGATCTACATTCAGCGCATTCATCGAAATATTGGCACTCACCGAGGGCACCTTGCCTTGTACCAACTGCGCACTTCCTTTTACACGCAGATCATCTAAGTTCAGCTCTAACTTATCCAAACTGATCGTTTGGCCAAACTGTTGCGCTTCCGTGGTTAAACGAAAGGGCCCCATCACATTAGCATCAGCCGTTTGCAGCGTGATACCAAGTGCCTCTAAGACACTCCGTAATGAATCCGCTGACAGAGTTAATCCACCCTTTACCTGCAATGCTTCTTTTGAAGTAGCGGAAAGGTCTGCAGAGATCTGCATGCCGAGCACATCACCTTGTAACTTTTCTAAACGCACAGACTGATTGGGCAAGTCGACGGCAAGATTTGTTTTTAGATCAACAGACAGGCCGTTCTTTGGTAAGGCATCACCTGTCGCCCTCGCCTTTAAGCTCAATGGAGAAATCATCAGCTTACTCGGATCAGCTGCTGCTTTAATCTGGCCACTCAGAGATATATCTGCGGTTAATTTATGTAGTGCGCTCTGTAACTGTAGCGAGGCAGATACATCGGTAGACTGACCCGCTTTGATACCACTACTTTGTAGTGACATCTTGGTGATCGTGATTCGCTCACCAGCCAATTGATCCACCCAAGTGATTTCAGCATCATCGATATCCACACCTTCGATCACTAACGCCGCCGGAACAACCGCAACATCAGACGACTTAGCCGGTGCTTCTCCAGATGACTTAGCTACGAGGTCATCCCAGTTAGTTTGGCCGTTAGCTCTACGCTCAAGGTTTAAACGCATGCCGCGCAGCACCACCGTATCAGCTTCGAGTTGCTGCTTTAGCAATGGCATCAATTTGACGCGCAACACCAACTGATCGAATTGCGCAAAGTTGGCCTCAGCAAATCCCTTGGCATTACTCAAACGTACATCACCAGTTGATAAACCAATA
>VMDJ01000072.1 GCA_008080925.1 Gammaproteobacteria bacterium | reverse complement strand
TGAATGAGTGGCCTATTCCAGTTGCTGGTGAATTTGAAGAACGCTTCTTAGAGGTTCCTCATGAGGCGCTTGTTTCAACCATGAAGAGCAACCAAAAGTATTTTCCTGTTTTCAATGCAAAGCACGAATTGATGAACCACTTCATCACACTTGCCAACATTGAAAGTAAAGACCCTGCCATGATCAAAGCGGGTAACGAGCGTGTTGTTCGTCCTCGTTTGGCAGATGCGATGTTCTTCTGGCAACAAGATGGCAAGAAAAAGCTTGAAGACCATATCGAACGTTTAAAAACCGTTGTCTTCCAAAAGCAGCTTGGCAGCATGTATGACAAGTCAGAGCGTGTCGCTGCTTTAGCTGAATATATTGCTAAGTCTATTGACGGTGATGTTGCGAAAGCTAAACGTGCCGGCCAATTAAGTCGTTGTGACTTGATGACGGAGATGGTTTACGAATTTGGTGATATGCAAGGCATCATGGGTCGTTACCAAGCCCAGCGTGATGGTGAGGATGCTGAGATTGCGCAGGCAATGGATGAATTCTATATGCCGCGCTTCTCTGGTGATCAGTTGCCGCAAACCAAAACAGGTATTGCGATTGCCTTAGCCGAACGCATCGATACCCTTGTCGGTATCTTCGGCATTGGTATGAAACCCACCGGCGACAAAGATCCTTTTGCTTTACGTCGTGCTGCTTTAGGTGCCCTTCGTATTATTCGTGAGCATCAACTGCCATTAAACATTCGTGATTTACTCACACAGGCTTCTAACAACTTAGCAAGAAACATTACCGAAGCGTCAGCCATTGATGATGTTGAAGGCTTCATGTTTGATCGTCTTAAAGGGTTGTATGCTGACCTTGGTGTCAGTGTTGATACCTTTGAAGCGGTACTAGCCGTTAAGCCTGCAACCTTAAATGACTTTGATCAGCGCATTAACGCGGTAACCGAATTCCGCGGCTTACCAGAAGCTGAAGCATTGGCTGCAGCGAATAAGCGCATTAGTAACTTGCTCAAAAAAGTTGAGGGCGAACTTTCATCTTCCATTGATACCAAGTTATTTGATCTCGATGCTGAATCTGCTCTTCATCAAGCCATGCAAGATGCAACCTCTTCGGCAACACAGGCTATGGCATCGTCAGCTTACTCGGATGCGCTCAAAGCATTGTCGACTTTACGTTCACCCGTTGATGCTTACTTTGATGATGTGATGGTGATGGTAGATGATGCTTCGGTTAAAGCGAATCGATTAGCGATGCTAGGTCAGTTGCAATCGGCTTTCTTACAAGTTGCTGATATCGGTTTATTACAACCGCAGCAATAAGCATGATCTTTATTCGATCGGTCATTTATTTTCTCTTCATGGTTATCTCCGTGATCATCCATGGTGGCTTGATCGCTTTATTAGGTTGGTTGTTACCGCAGAGTTATTCAGATTGGCTTGCCACCGCATGGGGCCGCGTCAATCTTGTCGCTATGCGCTGGCTATGTAATCTTGATGTAAACATCGAAGGCTGGGAAAACATTCCTCAAGAAGGCGCGGGCATTATCATGTCCAAGCATCAATCAACATGGGAAACGATTTCACTTCGAGGTTTATTTCCGATTCATCAATCTTGGATCTTGAAGAAAGAGCTCATGCAAATTCCCATTTTTGGTTGGGCATTACATTTCACCCGTTCCATTCCTATCGATCGTAGTGCGGGTCGTAAAGCACTCAAGATGGTGGTAGATGATGGGCTAAAACGACTAGACCAAGGCCGTCTGATTGTTGTTTTTCCAGAAGGGACACGCACAGCGCCGGGAGAGCGTCAAAAGTACAGCGCTGGCGGTGCTATGTTGGCTGAGAAGTCCGGCTTACCCGTTATTCCGATTGCACATAATGCCGGTATTTATTGGAAGCGGCGGGGTGTTAAGAAGTATCCAGGAACGATCCAAGTGCGTGTTGGGAAACCGATCCCCACCGAAGGCCGCAAAGCCTCAGCCATCATGAAGGACGTTGAGGATTGGATTGAAGGCCAAATGGATATGCTGTAAGGCCACTAAATATTAAGTAAGTGTTCGCTTACTTACTTAAATAATCCTTTTATTTATAAGCACTTACATTTTGCAGTGCAATAACCGCCGCTTGTTTCTATAGTCTATGGATAACTCTGGGGATAAACGCTTAGGTTTTAGATGTCGATGTTCTCGACCATCAAAGCATTCTTCTCAATAAACTCTCGACGAGGCTCTACCAGATCACCCATCAAGGTGGTGAAGATTTCATCTGAGCCAACCGCATCTTCAATACTCACCTGCAACAATCGACGATTGCTTTGGTCCATGGTGGTTTCCCAAAGCTGTTCTGGGTTCATCTCACCCAATCCTTTATAGCGCTGGATATGTTGGCCGCGTTTTGCTTCATCCATCAACCAAGCCAAGGCTTCTTCAAAACTCTTCACAGGTTGCTGTTTATCGCCACGCATGACATAAGCATCCTCTGCCAAGAAATCAATTAACTGATCACTCAACTCGGCAATCTTTTGATAGTCAGCACTGTGGAAGAAATCGGTAGGCATTTCTTTTTGATTGGCGATGCCATGTGTCCAACGCTCAATTAAAAGTCGTTCTGAATGTTCTTCATCAGCAACAATGCGCTTCAAGGTGTAATGATCTGATACACCACCTTCAGCTTGCAGACGACCTTCTAGATCAGCAATCCATGCATCAAACTTCGTTCCATCTGCCATCAAGGCATCATCAACGCGAGGCATGTACAACAAATGTTGCATCAATTGATCATCAAAGCGTTTACCTAAGCGTCGTTGAATTGCTGAAACCGCGACATAGTCTGTTGCCAATGTATCTAATGCACTTTCAGCTAACGCAGGTGCACCGCTGTTTACATATAACTGGGCACCATCTAAAGCGGTTCTTAATAGATAAGCATTTAGTGCTTGATCATCTTTAATGTAGGTTTCTTGCTTACCTTTCTTCACTTTGTACAAAGGTGGTTGAGCAATATAAATATGTCCACGCTCAATCAATGCTGGCATCTGGCGGTAAAAGAAAGTTAAGAGCAAGGTGCGAATGTGTGCACCATCGACGTCAGCGTCGGTCATGATAATGATGCGGTGATAACGTAACTTCTCTACATCAAACTCTTCACGTCCAATGCCACAACCTAGGGCGGTGATCAAAGTGCCAACTTCTGCAGAAGATAACATTTTGTCAAAACGCGCTTTTTCGACATTTAGTATCTTACCTTTGAGCGGCAAAATCGCTTGAGTTCGACGGTCGCGGCCTTGCTTAGCTGAACCACCCGCGGAATCACCCTCCACCAGGTAAAGCTCTGATAATGAAGGATCTTTTTCCTGACAGTCGGCTAATTTACCTGGCAATCCAGCAACATCTAGCACCCCTTTTCGGCGTGTCATTTCACGCGCTTTGCGTGCTGCTTCTCGCGCACGAGCCGCCTCTATCATTTTGCCGGCAATGTTTTTCGCTTCGGCTGGATTCTCAACGAGAAATTCAGAGAGCTTTTCATTAACCAGTGACTCAACAACCGATTTCACTTCAGAAGAGACAAGCTTGTCTTTGGTTTGAGAAGAGAACTTTGGATCAGGCACTTTAACCGACACAATCGCGGTCAATCCTTCACGGGCATCATCGCCTGAGGTCGCGACTTTTTGTTTCTTAGCTAAACCTTCAGACTCGATGTAATTGTTTAAGGTACGAGTCAATGCTGCACGAAAACCGGCTAAGTGAGTGCCACCATCGCGCTGCGGTATGTTATTCGTAAAGCAGTAAATATTTTCCTGGTAAGACTCGTTCCACTGCATAGAAACCTCTACGCCAACATCATTTCGCTCTGATGTCATATGGAAAACTGTTTGGTTCAACGGTGTCTTGTTACGGTTTAAGTGTTTAACGAACGCTTTGATACCGCCCTCATACTCAAACACATCGGCTTTGTCTGAGCGCTCATCACTCAGTGCAATACGAACGCCTGAGTTTAGGAAGGACAATTCGCGTAAACGCTTTGAGAGAATCTCGTAGTGGAATTCAACGTCAGAGAAGATTGTTTTACTAGGCTTGAAGCGAACGCGCGTGCCGGTTTTGTCTGAATCTCCCACTACTGCAAGTGGTTCTTGAGGATCCCCTAGACGGTAATGTTGCTGGTGTTTTTTACCTTCACGGTAAATAGTCAGTTCAAGCTCATCTGATAGCGCATTTACAACTGAAACACCAACGCCGTGCAAACCGCCTGAGACTTTGTACGAGTTATCGTCAAACTTTCCGCCCGCGTGTAGCACGGTCAAAATAACTTCTGCTGCTGAGCGGCCTTCTTCTTCGTGGATTCCTACAGGAATACCACGACCATTATCGGCTACGCTGACAGAACCATCGGTATGAATGATGACGGTGATTTCAGTACAGTGCCCGGCAAGTGCTTCATCGATAGAATTATCGACAACTTCGAAGACCATGTGGTGCAAACCGGTGCCGTCATCGGTGTCACCAATGTACATACCAGGGCGCTTTCTAACGGCATCCAGTCCCTTAAGAACTTTGATGGAACTCGTATCGTATTGGTTGCCGTCAGCCATGGTTTAGGGCCTCTCATTTAAGACGATTTATTGTATCTCAAAATCGTGTTTTTAGCAGCTTTTTATGACGGTTCCACGTGAAACATGGATAGTATTAACTAATTGATTTAATTCAGGAATTTCAGCTTCGGTTAAGCTCACAATAATCATTTGTGGAAACAACTCATTAGCGGCTGAAATAAGACGATTTTTATTCGTCTGATCGAGCTCTGCAGGTAGATCATCAATTAATAAAATGCCCGGACTTAAACCCGCGTCAATTCGGTAGCGCGTTTGAGCTAAATGCATCGCCGCCACGAGCATTTTAAGCTGCCCTCGCGAGAGTTTTCGGCTTGAACGCTTATCTCCCGCCTTAATAACTAAATCTGCCCTGTGAGGGCCTACACTGGTGAATTTGCGCTTTCGATCGGTTTCTAA
>VMDJ01000075.1 GCA_008080925.1 Gammaproteobacteria bacterium | reverse complement strand
GGGTTATTTGCTACAGGAATGAACAAGAGATTGGTGACGACTGTCATTACCGCACCCAACATCAAAACACGAATAACGCCGTATCGAATGGTTAGGAATCCACCCAAGAAGCCACCTAGGATTGTCATCCAAATACCAAACACTTTCGTCACTGTAGCTATCTGTTCTTTGCTAAATCCCATGTCTTGGTAGAACACATTCGAGATAACGCCCAACACAATATCCGAGACGCGATAAAAACCGACGAGCAATAAAATCAAAAATGCAACCTTTCCATATCGACGGAAGAAATCAGCAACCGGGTCCACATAGGTGTCGTGCAACATATGCTTATCAGCAACATGTAAACGCACCAAAAACCATGCCACACCGAGCGCCATCAGAATCGCACTGAGTAAACGGGTAGCCTCTGCGATAAAAGCAGCCAATGCATTAGCAGCGCCAAGCTCAAGTAACCATGATTTAGTAGCCACGACGACATCTGCAAACGACAAATAAGAGAATACGATCGCGGTAACAAAACCGGCAAACAACACCAAGAAGCGAATGTAGTCTGATGTGGTATGCAGATAACTGGATTCGCGAGTACGTTCCGGCTCATCAATCAACAAGGTTGTTATAACACCAACTAACATGGCGCCAGCCATAGCCACATAGGTCATCTGCCAAGAGGCATAGACATACGCTTCTTTGGTTGTGCCTAACCATGCAGCTAAATACAAGGCCCCCGCTCCCGCGACAATCATGCCGATTCGGTAACCCGCCACATAAGAAGCAGACATTAATGCTTGTAACTTTTCATTCACTGCTTCGATACGGTAAGCATCGATCACAATATCCTGGGTCGCGGCAGAAAAGCCGAGCAATACCGCAGCGAATGCCATCACCTGTAGACCTTCGACACTGGCGGGATCGCTCATTGCCATCCATAACATCGCTGCAATAACCATCGCTTGTGACAACAACAACCAACTACGTCGCTTTCCCAGCCATGCTTGCAGAAACGGTAATGGCAACTTATCCACCAAGGGCGCCCAAACAAACTTAAATGAATAACCTAAAGCCGCCCAGCTAAAATACGTCACCGCACTGCGATCAACACCCGCTTCACGCAACCAGATGGATAAGGTTGAGAAGATCAGCAATAGCGGCAAGCCCGCTGAGAAACCCAAAAACAACATCGCCAAGACGCGAGGATTTTTATATGCAGCGATAGAAGCTAGCCAACTTTGCATATCAATCGCCTAAGTCGAATTCATAATCCATGATCAAAGGTGCATGATCAGAAAAGCGCTTATCTTTATAGATACGCGCCGATTTCACAGCTTGAGCCAACTTAGGTGTTGCGACCTGATAATCAATTCGCCAACCCACATTTTTATCCCAAGCCTGTCCACGATTCGACCACCAAGTAAATTGATCTTCTCGCGGATCAACTCGACGAAAAGTATCTACAAAACCAGCAGGGCCATACAGCTCATCTAGCCATGCACGCTCTTCAGGTAAAAAACCCGAGTTCTTAAGATTGCCGCGCCAGTTTTTAATATCGATATTCTGATGCGCAATATTCCAATCGCCGCAGACCAATAACTCCCGGCCCTGCTTCTTCAGCTTTTTCATGTGTGGCAGCAAACGATCAAGCACCTCGTATTTCACTGCTTGTCGCTCATCTCCAGACGAACCGCTTGGCAGATACAAGGACACCACACTGAGCTTGCCATAGCGCGCCTCAATCCAACGGCCCTCGCGATCGAATGATTGCCAACCCAATCCCTCAATCACTCGCTCAGGCTGCTTTCGACAATACAAACCCACGCCGCTGTAGCCTTTCTTTTCAGCACAGTGATAGTAGGCATGAAACGATTTAGGCCAATACAGCTTATCCTCGAGTTGATCGACTTGAGCTTTAAGCTCTTGCAAACAAACCACATCGGCACGTTGTCGGCTGAGCCACTGAAAAAAACCTTTTCGTCCTGCAGATCGGATGCCGTTTAGATTGACGGTGATAACACGCATGTCAGGCATTATACTTGCCGACCTATTTAATGAGAGGTGCGATATGCAGGATTACCAGACCGAGTTTCTTAACTTTGCTTTAGAAAAAGGTGTACTTCGTTTTGGCGAGTTCACTCTGAAATCTGGTCGTATCAGCCCTTACTTCTTTAACGCAGGCCTGTTCAATAGCGGCTCCGCACTTGCTCGTCTTGGCCGCTTTTACGCGCAAGCGATTGTCGACTCAGGTATCAAGTTCGACGTGCTTTATGGTCCTGCATACAAAGGCATCCCTTTGGCAGCGGTAACCGCAGCCGCACTTTACGATCATCATCAGATCGATATCCCTTATGCGTTTAATCGTAAAGAAGCCAAATCACATGGTGAAGGTGGCAGCATTGTTGGACACGCACTGGAAGGTCAGATTCTGATCATCGACGATGTGATCACCGCGGGCACCGCAATTCGTGAGTCGATGGACATCATCGAAGCTGAAGGTGCAAAACCTGCTGGCGTGGTGATCGCCCTAGATCGCCAAGAGAAAGGCAAAGGTGACAAATCGGCGATCCAAGAGGTCGAGCAAGACTACGGCATTCCGGTCGCGTCAATTGCCAAGCTTGAGAACGTCATTGGCTTCCTAGAACAGCAGGGTGATGCGGACCATTTGGCGAATATTCGCGCCTATCGTGATCAATACGGCATCTAAATGTCGCGAAGCCGGCTGAAATGCCGGCTTTTTGCTATTTAACCCCAATTCTTCTGGACAAATAGACATCCCTAGACCAGAATTAGTCTCAATAACGCTCAATTTCGCAGCAAATAACAACAAAATCCCGACAGATCGGGGTTAGAGGCACTTCTTACATGGCACACGTTCTGGTCTTAAATGGTCCCAACCTCAATTTATTGGGTACCCGCGAGCCTGAAAAATACGGCCATGACACCCTGCAAAATATCGAGGATCGTCTCGCTTCACTCGCCAGCGATCATCAAATCGCGTTCTTCCAGAGCAACATCGAAGGCGAACTGATCAACCGCATTCATCAGGCCCAAGTCGACAAGGTCGATTTCATCCTGATCAACCCAGCCGCCTTCACTCACACCAGCATCGCGCTGCGTGATGCGATGTTGGCGGTCAATATTCCTTTCATCGAGATTCATTTAAGTAATGTGTACGCCCGCGAAAGCTTCCGTCACCACTCTTATTTGTCAGATATCGCTGTTGCAGTGATCTCCGGTCTTGGTGCACAAGGTTACGAACTCGCATTAGCGGCTGCTCTTAGTCGCGTTGCTGAAACTGAGGATTAAACACCCATGGATATTCGCAAGGTTAAAAAGCTCATCGAGCTTCTCGAAGAATCTGATGTCGCAGAGATTGAAATTCACGAAGGTGAAGAATCTGTTCGAATCAGTCGTGCTAGCACCGCGGTTGTCGCACCAATGGCTGCACCTGTAGCTGCAGCGCCTGTTGCTGCTCCTGCACCGGCCGCCGCTCCAGCAGCTGCACCTGCTGCCGCAGAACCTGAAGTTCAAGGCCACGCCGTTCGCTCACCCATGGTTGGCACTTTCTACGCTTCACCATCACCGGATGCGAGCGCATTCGTTAAAGAAGGTGACACCGTTTCAGCAGGTCAAACCCTGTGCATCATTGAAGCGATGAAGATCCTTAACCAAATTGAATCGGATAAGGCCGGCAAGATCACCAAGATCTTGGTTGAAAACGGTCAGCCAGTAGAGTTCGATCAGCCACTCTTCATTATCGAGTAATCCCATGCTGGAAAAAGTCGTCATTGCTAACCGTGGCGAAATTGCACTGCGTATTTTGCGTGCATGTCGCGAGTTAGGTATCAAAACAGTAGCGGTGCACTCTGATGCAGACCGTGATCTGAAACACGTGCGAATCGCTGACGAATCAGTGTGTATTGGCCCAGCACCTTCTGCGAAAAGTTACCTCAACGTTCCTGCCATCATCGCAGCGGCAGAAGTCACTGACGCACAGGGCATCCACCCTGGCTACGGCTTCTTATCAGAGAACGCCGACTTTGCTGAGCGTGTTGAGAAATCGGGTTTCATCTTTATCGGTCCACGTCCCGACACCATCCGCATGATGGGTGACAAGATTACTGCGATCGAAGCGATGAAAGCTGCAGGCGTACCTACCGTACCCGGTTCAGATGGCCCACTCACCGATGACAATGAGCGCACCATTAAAATGGCACGTGAAATTGGTTATCCAGTGATTGTTAAAGCTGCCGGTGGCGGCGGCGGTCGTGGTATGCGTGTTGTGCACACCGAAGCTGCGCTACTCAATTCTATTCAGTTAACGAAAGCTGAAGCGGGTGCTGCCTTTGGTAACGATACCGTTTACATGGAGAAGTTCTTGGAGAACCCACGCCACGTGGAATTCCAAGTACTCGCTGACGAACACGGCAATGCCGTTCATCTAGGTGAGCGCGACTGCTCGATGCAACGTCGTCACCAAAAGGTGGTTGAAGAAGCTCCTGCTCCAGGCATCACCCCTGAGCTACGTGCTGAGATGGGTAACCGTTGTGCACGTGCGTGTGAAGAGATTGGTTATCGCGGTGCAGGTACGTTTGAGTTCTTGTACGAAAACGGTGAGTTTTACTTCATAGAAATGAACACCCGTGTTCAGGTTGAGCATCCAGTGACCGAGATGATCACCGGTGTCGACATCGTGAAAGAACAACTCTCAATCGCCGCGGGTAATAAGCTTAGCTTCACCCAAGATGACATCAAGATTACCGGCCATGCGATGGAATGTCGTATCAATGCCGAGAATCCAGATAACTTCATGCCTAGCCCAGGTCCTATCAATAAACTCCATTGGCCTGGAGGTCCTGGCGTTCGCGTAGACACCCATATTTATGCGGGTTACAACGTTCCACCTCACTATGATTCGATGATTGCCAAGTTGATAACGCATGGCTGTAGTCGAGATGTTGCGATCTCACGCATGCAAGGTGCTTTATCTGAAGCAGTTATTGATGGCATAAAAACCAACATTCCATTGCAGCGCCGCATTATGGATGACGCCAACTTCCAAATTGGTGGGGTAAACATCCATTATTTGGAAAAGA
>VMDJ01000062.1 GCA_008080925.1 Gammaproteobacteria bacterium | reverse complement strand
GTCTCTGCAAGCTCTGGCTGCAGATGATCATAAAGCATACCAAGGTATTGAAACTTTACTTCTTGCAGTAACGCCTGATCAGGTGCTTCTAAATCAAACCGTTCACGCAGATCAGCAATCGCTTCTTTAACACGCATGTCATACAAGCTGATTCGATCACTGGTGTTTTGAGTTGCCGCACTCCAATCACCATCTATGTAGTGTTGACGAGCCGCTTGGGTATGTTCGCGAAAGATGCGGAAGTGACGATTGAAAGCCATCAACACAGCATGCGCAATTTCACGCGCTGTTTGAAAACGCTCTGGATCAAAAGATGAAGGTGCTCCGCTACTCACCCCATCATTATCCGATAAAAAAACCGGTCCGCCACCTAGGTGACGAACCGGTGCTAATTTCCAAGAGTCCAAACTCATCAAAAGAACACTTGGAGAGGAGGCTTAGAACTGCTCTTCTTCGGTAGAACCCGTCAGTGCAGTTACAGAAGAAGCGCCGCCTTGGATAACAGTAGTGACGTCATCGAAGTAACCTGCGCCAACTTCCTGCTGGTGAGATACGAAGGTGTAACCTTGATCACGTGCAGCAAACTCTGGCTGTTGAACCATCTCGGTGTAGTGCTTCATACCTTCGCCTTGTGCGTATGCATGTGCGAACTGGAAGGTGTTGTACCAATTGACGTGGATACCCGCCAAAGTGATGAACTGGTACTTGTAGCCTAGTGCAGACAAGTCGTCCTGGAAGCTTGCGATTTGTGAATCTGACAAATTCTTCTTCCAGTTGAACGAAGGTGAACAGTTGTATGACAACAACTGACCTGGGTTCTCAGCCAATACTGCTTGTGCGAATTCGCGAGCAAAACCGATATCTGGGGTACCAGTCTCACACCAAACCAAGTCAGCATACGGTGCATATGCAACACCACGGCTGATGGCTTGCTCAAGACCGTTCTTAACGCGGTAGAACCCTTCAGCAGTACGCTCACCAGTGCAGAATGGCTTGTCGTTTTCATCAACGTCAGAGGTCAACAAGTTCGCTGCTTCTGCGTCAGTACGAGCCAACACGATAGTTGGAACGCCCATTACGTCAGCTGCCAAACGAGCTGAGATCAATTTTTGAACTGCTTCAGAGGTAGGTACCAATACCTTACCGCCCATGTGACCACACTTCTTAACCGCTGCTAGCTGATCTTCGAAGTGAACGCCTGCAGCACCTGCAGTGATCATGTTCTTCATCAGCTCGTAGGCATTCAATACACCACCGAAGCCCGCTTCTGCGTCAGCAACGATTGGCAGGAAGTAATCAACGAACTCTTTGTCTTCTGGGTTAACGCCTTTAGACCACTGAATCTCGTCAGCGCGCTTGAAGGTGTTGTTAATACGGCGAACCATGGTTGGTACTGAGTCGTATGCATACAAAGATTGGTCTGGGTACATGGTTTCAGAGGTGTTACCGTCTGCAGCAACCTGCCAACCTGATAAGTAAACCGCTTCCAAACCTGCTTTCGCTTGTTGCATCGCTTGACCAGCAGTAATCGCACCGAATGCGTTTACGTAGCCTTTCTTAGCGCCGCCATTAATCTTGTCCCACAGCTTTTCAGCGCCCATTTTTGCCAGAGTCAGCTCAGGCTGCACAGAGCCACGCAGACGAACAACGTCTTCAGCTGAATAACCGCGCTTAACATTTGCCCAACGAGGATTCTCAGCCCAGTCTTTTTTCAGTGCTGCAATTTGTTCTTCTCTAGTTGCCATGGTGACTCCTAACTTCGGTAAAGTTTGTGCAGTGCAACCTAGTTTGGTAATAGAATTGCACTACGAGTGAATTTTGGTGTGTGCACACTGCCAATAAGCACTCGTAAATCCAAACCAATTGTTTCAATTAAAATTATTGGATTGGTTAATAAATATAAAAAAAACAATAATTTACAACACCAAAGGATAACAATCAGCGATGACAACTAAGCTGAAAACACCTTATTACAAGCAAAATCGCTTGAAGCAGTTGCGCGCGTTTTGTCACGCAGCGCAGAGCGGCAGCATTACCGAAGCGGCAGAAATGCTGTTTTTGAGTCAGCCTTCAGTCACCCTTCAAATCCAAGCACTCGAGCGCGAAATGGAGATCACTGTTTTTGAACGTCGTGGTCCCAAAATCAGCCTGACACCTGAAGGTGAGGTGCTTTATCAGCTTGCTAGCCCTTTGGTTGAAGGCATTGACCGCCTCGGTGAATCTTTTGCAGCGCATATGGGCGATTTACAGCGTGGTGAGCTCAATATTGCAGCAGGTGAATCAACCATTCTGTATGTGCTTCCTGATGTCACCAAGGCCTTCTCAGACGAATATCCTGGCATCAGCATGAAACTACACAACGTTACAGGTCGTGATGGTCTCTCAATGATCCGCTCAGATCAGTGTGACTTCGCTGTGGGCTCGATGATCGATATCCCGGATGACATCCGCTATGAGCCGATTGTCACCTACTACCCTGCTCTGATCTGCTCAAAAGAACATCCGTTGGCTAAGAAACGTGAGATCACGCTCGAAGAGATCTCTCAACACGGTTTGATCTTGCCGCCACGTCATCTATCGACTTGGCGCATTGTTGAAAACGTATTTGAACAAAACAGCCTGAAGCTGAATGTGTCACTGGAAGCTGGCGGCTGGGAAGTCATCAAGAAGTACGTGAAGATGAACATGGGTATCTCTATCGTGACTGACATCTGCTTGATGGGCGATGACGATATCTGCGCGATTCCACTCGGCAACTTGTTCCCAACGCGCAGCTACGGCATCGTTTCTCGTCGTGGGAAGTTCTTATCGCCTGCAGCAGTCCGCTACATAGATATGCTGCGCGAGTTCTATGAAGGTCGAGATCCAGCTGAAGTCAGCGTGTGTGCGTCGTGTAAAGATCGCCGCGTCGTTCGATAAGTTTTATTGACGGACGACGAGAATGCCGTCCTCATCGGCATAGATCATGTCGCCTGGTGCAACCACGGCACCACAACAGGCAATCGTTACCTCGGTATCCCCCTGGCCACCTTTTACGCTTTTCTGTGGATGAGTACCCCGCGCTTTGACGCCCAAAGGCAATTTGAGCAAAGCGGCTGAATCACGCACACAACCGTGAACAATAATACCCGCCCAACCATTTTTAACGGCAAGCTCGCCAAGCATGTCACCCAACAAGGCACACTGAGTAGAACCACCGCCATTCACAAAAAGCACCCGGCCATTTCCTGGGGTTTCTAACATCTCACGCACCTTGCTGTTGTCATCGTGACAACGCACAGTGGCTGCAGGGCCAGAAAACGCGACATTGCCGCCATAGTTATTCCATTGAGGCGCTAACACCTGCGCGTCTTTACCCAGCTCGTCAGATAGATCTGCGGTCGCAATTACCTTTTCAGTCATTGGTCTAAATCTCTCGATGATGGTGATGTGCTAAGCATAAAGCAGCGATCAAGACATACGCGCAACATTGAAAAATATAATGCGAAAACGTCTCACAGACTCTTTAGTCTGCAATGGTTTATTTCATTTGCAGAAAGGGTTTCGCATGAGCACCTCAACACATTACATCGACGTTGCTGGCATCAAAATCGAGAAAGGCTTACATGACTTCCTCGTCAATGATGCGCTGCCTGGCACTGGCATTGACGCTGCAGCCTTCTTCGAATCGATGGCAACCCTCTTTGCTGATTGTGCGCCGAAGAATCGTGCTTTGTTGCAAAAGCGTGCTCAACTACAGCATCAAATTGATGAGTGGCATCAGTCAAATGACTACACCGTTGCAAGTTACAAGGCTTTCCTAAAAGAGATTGGTTACTTAGTTGATGAAGTGGCTGACTTCTCTATCAGCACCAAGAATGTTGATGCTGAAATCGCAACAACCGCTGCACCTCAACTTGTTGTACCGGTTAATAACGCCCGCTATGCATTGAACGCAGCTAACGCACGTTGGGGCTCTGTGTATGACGCCGTGTACGGTTCTGACATGCTGCCGGAAGCACCTGCAAGCGGCAAGGGCTTAGATGAAAAACGAGCTGCGGCTGTTGTGGCTTACACCAATGATCTTTTAAAAACTTTTTGCCCACTCGCTAACGGTGAAGATTATGCCAACATCACTGGCTTTAGCATCGATAAAGGCATACTAGATATCGCAACAACTGCTGGCGATACCACACTGGCTGATAACAATCAGTTCGCCGGTTACCAAGGTGATGAGAGCAACCCATCACTAGTACTGCTCGTACAAAACGGACGTTACATTGAGCTTCATATCAATCGTGACCATCCTATCGGCAAAAACAGCTCTGCTGGTGTTTGTGATGTGATCTTTGAATCTGCTGCGACTGTCATACAAGACTGTGAAGACTCAGTAGCAGCAGTAGATGGTGAAGATAAAACCTTGGTTTACCGAAACTGGCTAGGCTTAATGAAAGGTGACTTGAGCACTGAAGTTAAGAAAGGCGATAAAAGCTTCACCCGCACCTTAAATGAAGACCGGGAGTACATCGGTACAGATGGCTCTTTGTTAGTACTACCCGGTCGCGCACTTATTTTAGTGCGCAATGTCGGTCACTTAATGACGACCCCTGCTGTACTCGATGCCAATGGCGATCAAGTTTTTGAAGGCCAACTCGATGCACTTATCACTAGCATGATTGCGATGCATGACCTTCAGGGCAATAGTCAGCACCAAAACAGCCGCGAAGGTTCTGTTTATATCGTTAAACCAAAAATGCATGGCCCAGAAGAAGTCGCCTTTGCAGTTGAACTATTCAGCAAGGTTGAAGATGCACTTGGCCTCGATCGTAATACATTGAAGATTGGCTTGATGGACGAAGAGAAGCGCACCACGGTTAACCTCAAGGCATGTATCCATGCTGCGCGTGAGCGTCTTATCTTCATCAACACCGGCTTCCTCGATCGCACTGGCGATGAGATCCATACCGCTATGATGGCAGGTCCAGTAGTTCGTAAAGCTGAGATGAAAACCCAAGCCTGGATCAAAGCATACGAAGACTGGAACGTTGATATCGGCCTGGCCTGCGGTTTAAGTGGCAAAGCACAGATCGGTAAAGGCATGTGGGCAATGCCAGACGAAATGGCTGCCATGGTTGAGCAAAAAGTCGGGCACCCTAAAACGGGTGCTAACTGTGCTTGGGTTC
>VMDJ01000142.1 GCA_008080925.1 Gammaproteobacteria bacterium | reverse complement strand
CCGGCATGGTTGGCCTTTCCGGTGTGCGACGATAGGCGCGGCATTCTAATCTAAAAAATCCACAAATCGCAGCAAGGAAAACCCCTTTAACCAACATTTAACACCCAGTAGCAGCATGGACTTGCAAGATCGCTACATTTAGCTACATTTCGACAAAAAATGCCGCATGGATCAGCATAAAATCTATTATTGCTTTTTCAGGATAGTTATTGGATTTATTAATGGTCGTGCAATCAGGCGTCTCAAGGCATACTTGCGCCCCTGACCAGAGGTGATATTCATGTCCTTACCGTTGATCTTAGGTTCAACCTCCCCCTTTCGTGCTGAGATTTTGCAAAAGCTCTGCATATCCTTTGATACCGCAGCGCCCGATATTAACGAATCACCACTCGCTAATGAGTCACCCTCAGAGCTCGTTGAGCGCCTTTCGGTCTGTAAAGCAAAGAAAGTCGCCGAAACACACCCGGCAGCACTCATTGTTGGCTCAGATCAAGTTGCCTGTGTTGACCAGCAAATCCTTGGCAAACCTCACACGCACGAAAATGCCATTGAGCAGTTACGTTTTCTATCGGGCAAGATCGTCAGCTTTCATACCGGTTTATGTTTGTTTAATAGCGAGTCTGGCAATACACAAAGTACAGTTGAAGTGTTTAAGGTCTATTTTCGCGCGCTAACTGATGACCAAATTGAACGTTATCTTCGAAACGAGCAGCCTTATAACTGTGCCGGTAGCTTTAAATCAGAAGCATTAGGTGTCAGCTTATTTAAAAAGCTTGAAGGTGATGATCCAAACACACTGATTGGCTTGCCACTTATACGACTTGTTGAATTCTTATCCAATGAAGGACTTCAGGTTCCCTAATGATTAATGCGTTTCTCTATCCACTCTCAAGTATCACTTGGTTAGCCAAGCGCGAACTTAGAAGCGCTGTTCTTGTTCCGCTACTCATAAACATGGTGTTATTTTTTGCGATAGCGTGGCTTGGCTCACACTATTTTGAAGTTTTTTTAAATCAATGGCTGCCGGCAGATACTGGCTGGGCATGGTTGCGTCCCTTGCTTTGGCTATTAGCCGTTATGATGTTTTTAGTTATGGGCTTTTTTAGCTTTACCATTGTCGGTAATCTGATTGCATCGCCTTTTAATGCCATATTAGCTGCACGCACTGAGTTATTAATAACCGGTAAATCGAGTGAGCGTTTATCACAACCCTTTGCAGTAGTTGCTAAAGAAGCGATCAGCAGCGAGCTATTTAAGTTGCGTTACTTGGTAGTGCGTTTGATACCGTTACTTATACTCACGCTCATCACATCATGGATCCCAATGATCAACCTCTTTGTGTCGAGCCTATGGCTAATCTTTGGCGCTTGGTTTCTTGCCATTGAATATGTTGACTATCCGATGGCGAACAACCAGCTCAACGCAAAAGAGCAACTCACTAAGCTCAAGGCGAAGCGAATACGCTCATTAAGCTTTGGTGCAGGTACTAGCCTGTTAATGATGTTTTTGGGCCCACTTGCCATGCCAAGCGCAACCATTGGCGCCACACGTTATTGGGTGAATCAACTCAAAGGCTAACCCAGCAATACTTTTAGACGCCCTACTGCCTCATCTATACGATCGATATCGGTGGTGTAGGCGAAACGAATATAGTCAGACGTATCGTTAAAGCCAAAGTCTGCACCTGGCGTAATCGCAACATGTGCCTCTTTTAACGCACGCTCTGCGAACGAAATGCCATCATTAAAACCCTCTGGCAGCTTGGCATAAATATAAAATGCGCCGCCGGGTTTAGATCCAGACAACGCAAACCCGGCGTTTTTAAGTCCTGCATATAAACGATCACGTCGCTCATGTAACACATCACGACGACGTAATAATTCTGGACGCACCTCATCAGTCAATGCTGCTAAAGCTGCGTATTGAGCGATTGTAGGAGGCGCAAGAAACAGATTTTGCGCTAAGCGTTCAACCGGCTCGACGTAAGCTTCCGGCGCAACCAGCCAGCCAACACGAAAACCTGTCATACCAAAGAACTTTGAAAAACTATTAATTACAAATAGATCATCGTGATCAAAGCTCAATGCCGTTGTGGGTGAAGAGTCATATTGAAGCCCTTGATAAATTTCATCGACAATCGGCAAGGTGTTTGCTGAACGACAGGCGGTAATTAAGCTGCCAAGCTCAAATGCTGATAACACTTGTCCTGTTGGATTTGCCGGAGTGGCAACCAACATCGCTTTTAAAGATGCCTTGGTAATTGCTTGAGCTGAGGCATCAACATTCAATAAAGCGTTATCACTTGGCAATGCCTGCGCCTCACCACCAAACATGGTGATCATGTGACGGTTACATGGATAACCAGGATCTTGAACCCAAATCTTGTCGCCAGGGTTAACTAAAACGCCAAGTATCAGCTGCAATGCACCTGAGGCGCCCGGTGTAATCACAATGCGTTTTGCATTTATCGAGATGCCAAAGTGATCTGCGTAATAGCGTGCAATTGCTTCACGCAGCTGCGGCAAGCCGGCAGCAGCGGTGTAATGTGTCTGTGCTTTTTGCAAAGAAGCTTCCGCTGCCCTTAACACCTGGGTTGGCGCAGTAAAGTCAGGCTCACCAACTTCCATATGAATGACATCCGCCCCACTTGCTTGCATAGCTTTAGCGCGGCCTAAAATATCCATCACACGAAAAGGTGCAATGTGATGTAAGCGATCAGCGAGTGACATAGAGACTTACAGACTATTTAAAAATGCCAGTGTAACTGGAGTTTTAACATCAGGTCCTTGCATAGCGGGTAAAACAACCGTTGCACGATCAAAGTTTTGATTCTCTGTGTAATCGTTCGTAGTAACCACAATGCGCGTAATGCCGGCATCAGCAGCTGAGGTAACGCCATGACCTGAGTCTTCAAAGCCGATAACCTCATCACCTTTTAGACCCATCTGCTCAAGCACCCAAACAAAAATATCGGGCGCAGGCTTTTTCTTAGGCACGATATCGCCAGCGCCAATCTGATCAAACCACGCAATAGATTCGGCCCCAAGGGAGCTTTCTAATAAAGAGGTTACGTTATCCATTGTGGTAGTGGTCGCAATCGACATGGGAATGCCAGCATCTCGCGCTTCGCGAATTAAGAACTCAACACCTGGACGTAAAGGAATAAGGCCTTCTTTCATCATTTGTTTGTAGTGTTCGGTTTTTTGCGCATGTAATCCCGCTACAAATTCATCAAAAGCATCGGGCTTAGTGAATGCCTGATTGAATTCATCAAGGTAGTATTTGATGCGCTCTTTACCGCCAGTCACTGACAGCAATTTGCCGTAAAGCTCAACATCCCAATCCCAGTCGAGACCGGCATCTTTAAAAGCTCGATTAAACGCCACGCGATGACCATCGCGCTCGGTATCTGCCAAGGTGCCATCAACATCAAAAATTAGTGCCTTGATCTCAGCCATGAGATTACGTCTCCGAAGGTATAAAACAGCGTATTTAGCCAGAAATTTGTCCAATTTATCTGACAATTTCGACAGGGTTTCCTGCTCGCCGAAAACAAAAATATGCGATATTCTTAGACAATTAGTCGACGTTTTATGGAAAAACCTTTGTCAATCCAACCTTACATTGGACGTTTCGCGCCCTCACCCACTGGTGATCTGCATTTCGGATCTCTCGTTACTGCGGTCGCTAGCTATTTAGAAGCCCGACATCATCAGGGTCAATGGCATTTGCGCATTGACGATCTCGATGAGCAGCGCTGCATTCCCGGCAAAGATAAAGAGCTCATCGAATCTCTCGAGACATTTGGCTTCCAGTGGAATGGTCAAATTGCCTATCAATCCAAGACGGTTCCACACTATCGAGCCGCCTTAGAGCACCTCAAAGAACAAGGCGCAGTTTACGCCTGCGATTGTTCGCGCAAACAGATTCAAGAGACGGGTGTTAAAGGTATAGAAGGACCCGTTTATCCCGGCACTTGTAAAGATAAAGGTCTCTCACTCGACGGAAAGCTAGCTATACGCGTTAAGGCAAATAAAAACCCTCTAGCCTTCTTTGATAAACGGTTTGGCTTGCAAGCTCAAAATATCAAGCAAGATGTAGGTGATTTTATCGTCTACCGTGCAGATGGTTACTTCGCTTATCAGTTAGCTGTGGTTGTTGATGATTATTTAGCCGGAATAACCCATGTGGTACGTGGTGCAGATCTTTTGAGTTCTACGATCCGTCAGATCAGCTTGCAGCAAATGCTTGGACAACCACAATTGAACTACTTTCATGTGCCGCTCGTTCTCGGTAAGGACGGGAAAAAACTTTCAAAAAGTGAGAACGGACCAAAGGTTAATCATCAAAAACCCATTCAGACTTTATTAGCTGCGTGGCATTATCTTGGGCAAGCAATGCCAGATGAGGCACCAGGCACACTTGAAGACTTTTGGGCATGGGCATCATCAGAATGGCATTTCTCCGCAGTACCACGAGAAGGCACTCTGAATGCAGCAGTCAAATGAACCAACACCTTATGAATTACTTGGCGGTGAAACTAAAGTTCGTGAGTTAGTCGATCGATTTTATGACTACATGGATTCGCTAAACGAGGTATCACACATCCGTGACATGCATGCCAAGTCATTGCGCGCCTCTCGTGAGAAGCTATTTTTATTTTTGAGTGGTTGGTTAGGCGGCCCCGATTTATATATCCAAAAGTATGGGCATCCGCGTTTACGCATGCGACATATGCCCTTTGCGATTGATACAAAGGCCCGTGATCAATGGCTTCACTGCATGAATAAAGCGCTTGATGATATGGTGCTTGATGCTAAGTTAAGTGAGCACCTTAAGCGCAGCTTTTATGCCACAGCAGATCACATGCGCAACAAAGCTGACCATCAGGCCAATGATCAGCTAACGATTGTGGGATCTGATAGGAAAGATTAACGACCCTTCTGGAATGCAATCAATTAGCCAACAACAGTTGTGATTACAAAAATCGCAAAATGAGTATCTTCAATTCGGCCGCCAATCTCTCTAGCGCACCTCTTCTTTCTAGTCTAGCTTTAGTCATGCGAGTAAGGGCCGACAAGTTAGAAGATATTCACTCAGGGAAGGTGCCATGCAAAAACCTATACTCATCACCCTCTGCGCAAGCCTTCTAAGTGCTTGTCACATGACGGACTACCTCACAAGAAACAGTTGGACAAACGCAGAAAACCATAACGTGGTTAGCTACCAAGATAATTGCGATGGATTTGGT
>VMDJ01000168.1 GCA_008080925.1 Gammaproteobacteria bacterium | reverse complement strand
CCAATGGCGTGATTGTGGTGACTTTGAACAAGGCAGTAGATCTGTTGATTATCGTCAACCGCAAGTGTGTAGAGATATTCCGAGCCGCGGAACGCACGATCAACGATTTCAAATTTAAGCTCACTCAGGTCGTCATGGATAACGTCATCTGGTCGCAGTAGCAGCTTCACTGCATTACCCGGCGTGAGGCGTTCTTTATTAATTGGCGTGAATAATCCAAGTGTTGTTCTAACACGTTGATCAGATTCTACGGTTCCTTCGATCAATGCAGATTTACCGACAAATTCGGCAACAAACTGAGTGCTGGGTTGGTGATAAATGGCATAGGGTGTATCCCATTGCTGTAATACACCTTGATCAATAACGGCAATGCGATCTGCCATAGCAAATGCTTCATGATGGTCATGTGTTACGAGCAACGCGGTGCAATGATCTTTCTTTAAAATTTCGCGAATATCACGCGCTAATTCTTCACGCAGGCTGCTATCTAAACTTGAGAAAGGCTCGTCGAGTAATAAGAGTTGCGGGCGTGGTGCCATCGCGCGAATCAAAGCAACACGTTGTTGCTGGCCGCCTGATATTTGATGCGGATACTTCTCGCTATGTGCCTCTAATTTGACCAACTGTAATAGTTCATTAATGCGTGCATTGCGATCAGGTGCTGACCAATCGCGCAATCCGAAGCCGACGTTTTCCGCGATCGTAAGATGTGGGAAAAGAGCGAAGTCTTGGAACACCATACCTACATTGCGCTCTTCAGTTTTTAAATGGATGTTGTTGGATGAGAAAACACGACCATTAACACTGATCGAGCCATGAGATATTTTCTCAAGACCGGCAATCGCTCGAAGTAGGGTGGTTTTGCCGCAGCCCGATGGGCCGAGTAGGCAACCAATCTCGCCTTGTTCTTGGCTTAGTGTCACGTTATGCAAGATGGGTTTCTTGTCATAGTGAGCAGACACATCGTTGATTTCAATCGCAAGTGTTTGACGGGTCATGATTTAACATCTCGAGTTTTTGTGATCGATCGACTTAAAAAGATCACAGGAACAATGCCTACTGCGACGATGGTGAGTGCATAAGGTGCAGTTTCCATTAAGCGTTCATCAGAGGCTAATTCAAATGCTTTAACGGCAAGCGTGTTGAAGTCAAAGGGGCGTAATACGAGCGTCGCTGGCAGCTCTTTTAAGACATCGACAAACACCATCAAAATAGCGGTAAGTAAACTGCCGCGCAAAATGGGTAGATGAATCTTAGTGAGGATTTCACGATGTCCATACCCCATCGTTTTGGCCGCTTCTTCCATGGAATGCTTGATACGTTCGAGGCCGCTATCCACTGTTTGTAAAGAAAGCGTCAGAAAGCGGATGAGATAGGCGAATAACAATCCTGCCAAGCTGCCACTGAGTAATAGACCGGTTGATATATCAAAGGTCTCACGCATAAAACTATCGAGTGAGTTATCAAACCAAGTGAGCGGTATCAAAACACCAATTGCTACAACAGTACCTGGCATGGCGTAACCCAAGCTGCTGATGCGCATCACAGGATTCATCCATGCGCTTTTGTTTAAACGTTTGCCGTAGGCAAAAATCACCGCAACCGCGAGGATGAATAACGCGCTGATTAAGGCGAGCTCTACCGAATGTGTAATCAGTTGTAGGTAGTCAGATGAGATCGCTTCACTACCCAGTGAAATCCACCAGGTTAAAAATTGAGCTGCAGGTATGAGAAAGCCAAAAGCCACCAGCGCGCTACAAAAGAGTATTGCGCTCACTTTGGCTTTTCCAAGCAAGGGAATGCGATCGATCGCTTGATGACGTTGGCTGGTGTGATGGTAGCGGGCATGACGTCGTGAGTACTGCTCTAAAAACACCAAGCTAAAAACAAAAATAAGTAAGATTGAGGCTAATTGTGATGCCCCAACTGCACTATCTAACCCGTACCAGGTGCGCAGAATGCCGGTGGTGAAAGTCGCGATACCAAAGTATTCGACCGTGCCGTAATCAGCGAGGGTTTCCATCATGGCAATCGATGCGCCGGCAATAATGGCAGGGCGGGCAAGCGGCAAGGCAACGGTTTTAAAGGTGCGGAAGGGCCCATAACCGAGTGTGCGACTAACATCGAGCACACAAATAGATTGATTGATAAAGGCGGCGCGGGCTAAAAGATACACATACGGAAAAAGCACCAAGGTAAGCATGCTGATAGCACCACCGAGTGATCGTATTTCGGGAAAGTAATAGTCCCCGTAAGACAGGTTAAAGGTATCGCGTAAGAACGTTTGTATCGGGCCAGCGAAATCCAGTAGGCCTGTATACGAGTAGGCAATGATGTATGCAGGTATCGCCATCGGTAGCAGTAATGCCCACTCAAAAATGCTGCGACCGGGGAACTGACACATACTGGTCAGCCATGCAGCACTGACGCCTAAAATGACCGTGCCAAGACCAACGCCAATCATGATGATGAAGGAATTGGTTAGATATTCGGCTAAAACCGTATCGATCAGATGTGACAAAACCTCGCCGTTAGGATCGACGAGGTTTGAAACGATAACGATTAATGGTGTTGCCAACACGAAGGTTAGCAACACCATGACAAGGCGAAGAATCATAAGCTGATGTTTAACGCCATCCTGCGCGATCCATAAGCATGACGGCATCTTTATTCAGGCGGCCTAACTCGCTTAAGCTCAGAGTGTCCGCTTTAAAGTTGCCCCATGCGGCAAGTGTGGATGACATTTTGATGTTGTCGCGAACAGGGTATTCGCCATTTTTCTCGGCATACCATTGCTGTGCGTGATCACCGCTAAGATATTCAATGAGCTTGAGCGCATTTGCTTGATTTTTACTGTGCTTGATTATGGCTGCACCCGATACGTTGACGTGAGTCCCACGGTCATTTTGATTGGGCCAAAACACGGCAATCTGTTGTGCAATCGCTTGGCTGTCTGCGTCTGCGTTCAACATGCCAGCTAAGTAATAAGTGTTGGCAACGGCAACATCACACAGACCTGCAACAGCGGCTTTAATTTGGTCGCGATCACCGCCTTGTGGTTTGCGAGCTAGGTTGCTGACCAAGCTTTTAGCCCATTGTTGAGTCGCTTCTTCACCGTTGTGTTTAATGAGTGAAGCAACCAGTGATTGGTTGTAAATGTTATTGGATGAACGAATACAAATACGTTTTTTCCACTTCGGATCAGCTAGTGCTTCATAGGTAGAGAGCTCTTTCGGATCGATGCGACCTTTGACGTACATGATTGGGCGAGCACGCAGAGATAGCCCGACCCATTGTTTATCGCTGTCACGATAGTGAGCAGGAATGTTTTTCTCTAGTAGGGGAGAGCTAAAGGTTGCCGTGACATTAGCCTCTTTTGCACGATGTAATCGACCCGCATCCGTAGTGATGAGAATGTCAGCAGGGGTATTGCGTCCTTCTTTAACGATACGAGTAAGCAACGCATCATCTTTGCCTGTGATCAACTTAACCTTGATGCCAGTTTCTTTAGTGAAGTCATCCAAAATGGGTTTGATGAGTGCTTCTTTGCGTGCGGAATACACATTAAGACTGTCTGCAGCAAAAACGTTAGCTGCACTCACGCTAAGTGACATGATGAGAGATGCCACGAGCATGCGAGAGATTGATTTCATTGATAGTTGCCTAAAAGGAAGGGGGTTAATCAGTGAAAGCTAATGTAGCAGGAGTTTTTTTGTTTGTAAACACAAATGAGAATGATTTGCATTTAGATTTGAATAAAGCTGATCTCAGTCAACTTTTAGCTATTTCGAGGAGGGTTTAGTTGATGAGAAGCTCTTCGAGCATGCGCTCGTAGACAGCCGATAAGGTATCAAGGTCCTCAACGCTCACACATTCATTCAATTGATGAATGGTGGCGTTGAGTGGCCCTAACTCTAGGACTTGTGCGCCAGTCGGGGCAATAAAACGACCATCTGAGGTGCCGCCTGATGTGGAAAGCTCGGTGTCATAACCCGCGATTTCTTTGATCGCGACCTTTGCTGCATCCACTAATTCACCTTCGGCGGTGAGGAAGGGCATGCCGGACAAAGTCCAGTCGATTTCATAGTCCAAGCCGTGCTTTTCAAGTAATTCTTTAACCGTGCGCTCAAGCTTGTGATGGTTAGTCTCTGTTGAATAACGCCAGTTAAATAGAATCTCGCAGGTACCAGGAATAACGTTTGTCGCTCCTGTGCCAGCAGAGATATTGGAGATCTGGAAAGTGGTGGGTGGGAAGTGATCGTTACCTTGATCCCATTCCACAGAAACCAAATCATTTAAAAATGGCGTAACCAAATGTACGGGGTTCTTAGCAAGGTGTGGGTAAGCCACATGACCTTGCTTACCTTTTACAACTAAACGCGCATTGTGTGAGCCGCGTCGCCCATTCTTAACGACATCGCCAACATGTTGAGTTGAAGAGGGCTCACCAACTAAACACCAATCCATCTTTTCGTTACGCGCCTCAAGCGTCTCAACAACCTTTACGGTACCGTTGATGCTGGGACCTTCTTCATCGCTAGTGATGAGGTAGGCGATAGAGCCTTTGTGGTCTGGATGATTAGCAACAAAGCGTTCGGTGGCGGTGATCATCGCAGCCAATGAACCTTTCATGTCAGCAGCGCCTCGACCATAGAGCATGCCGTCACGTATTTCTGGCTTGAAGGGATGAGAGCCCCAACGATCGAGTGGGCCAGTTGGTACAACATCGGTGTGACCTGCAAAACAAAATACAGGTGCTTCGGTGCCACGGCGTGACCAGAAGTTATCTACATCATCAAAGCGCAAGTTCTCGTTTGCAAAACCGCACGCAGCTAAACGATTCATCATGGTTTCTTGGCAGCCAGCATCTTCAGGGGTCACTGATTCGCGGCTGATAAGATCGATGGCAAGGTCTAGCGTGTCTGACATGTGTGTTCCTGTTTGTCCTTAGCTAAGTTTGGCAGCGTATTCATCAGCTGAAAAGCCGACAAGGCAGAGGTTATCAGAGGTGAGTACTGGGCGTTTGATCATGCTGGGATTTTCGATCATTAAATCAATGGCAGTAGTCTCGTTAATCGAAGCTTTCTGATCGTCAGGCACTATACGCCAGGTGGTGCCGCGTTTATTAAGTAGGGTTTCCCAGCCAAGTGCTTTGCACCAAGTGGTTAGTTGCTTGCGATCGACACCTTCTTTTTTGTAATCGTGAAAGGTGTAATCGATGTTGTTGTCAGATAGCCATTTGCGCGCTTTTTTGATGGTGTCGCAATT